>CBDCRC010000001.1:0-77965 GCA_965220865.1 Chloroflexota bacterium | reverse complement strand
CACGACCCAAGTCGTGCGTCGCTGGACGGCCAGTGGCCGTGGTGGTCGGTACTCTCATGGGGGCCATCGGTATAGCTGGGGTTTCGGGTACAGTGGGGAGTCGATTATGAGCGTGCCGTACGCGAAAGCGACCAGCGGGGATCAAGCCCGCGCTGACACCCGCAAACTGCTGCAGCAGTTCGGCGCCGAGTCGGTGGGCTTTATGGATGAGTTTGCCGAGGGGAGCCTGCACCTGGCGTTCCGCTGGCGCGGCCACCAGGTGCAGCTCAAGGCGTCCGCTCGTGGCTGGGCCGAGATGTACCTGCGCGAGAATCCCTGGCACAACCGCCGGCGCTGCAACAAGGCCGAGTGGGAGGCCCGCGCGCTCGCCCAGGGCATGATCGCGGTCAACTCGATCCTGCGCGATTGGGTGCGCGGCCAGATCACCGCGGTGGAGACCGGCATCACCGAGTTTCGGCACGTGTTCCTGCCGTACATGGTGACGGCGAACGGAGAGACGGTGGCGGAGCTGGTCGACCGGCGCGGCCACCAGGTCCTGGAGCTGCCGGAATGAAGGGGCCACAAAGATTGATCCCACAGGAGGCTCCATAATGCAGGAGAAGGCGAACCTGACCGACATCAGGAAGAGCTACGACCGCCACGGAACCCTGGTGGGGGTGATGGGCTCATTCGAGTTCGAGAACCCGACCGGCCATGACCGCATCCTCCAGGTTCACGTCGTGCTGCTGCCCGAGGACTGGCGCTACGACACGTCCTGGGACGGGTTGGCAGAGAGCCTGGCCAAGGCGTATGCGAAAGGGATAGGCGGCCCGATTGCTTTGGCAGTAGACCGGTACGTACCACACATCCAGTTTGGGCTGGACGATGATCTCTCGATAGAAGCAGGGGACATCAGCATAGACGAGATTCCCGGTGGCAGAGCGCGCATGGTATTCCACGTCATGAGAGCGCTGGGAGAGGGGCACGAGGTGCTGCTGACGATCGTGCAAGAGACGGAACTCTACCTCACGGCCGCCGGCGATCCCGATGTCATCAAGATCAGGACCGAGGCGATTACGAAGCTGTGTGAGACGCTGCTCGGCGCCACCGAAGTGCTGAAGGGGACACTTGACTAGTCCTGGCGGGGTTCGTGATGGTGTCGCGGGGCACTCCATGAGCAGCGGGAAGCAATCGTCGCCGTGGTTCGTGGTGATGGTGGTGGGGTACCTCGGGGCCTGACTGATCCTGGCCGCGGCGCTCGAGCTCCACCAGCGGCTCAGCATCATCGAGAGGATCCTGCGGGCACCCTCCCGGGTAGGTCACAGCCTTGTACCCCCCGGCTTTGCTTCCTGGCGCACCTGCTCTACATTCGAGCATGGCGTCCGTAAACGATTGGCGTGAAAGAACCCGGCTCGACGCGACCAGCGCCAGCGATGGCCGCCAGGCTCTCAACCCCGCGCGCCTGCTGCATTACGACCTGACCGCCGGTAGCGTTACCGTGCAAGCCGTCGCCTACCAGCTCCCCGCGGCCGCGCGGGTCCGTTCCCTGCAGCAGGCCCTCGGCGGCGCCCTGGCACCGCTCGCCAGCGGCCTGCTGATTGGTGCGCACGAACACGGTGACGGGGCGCTGCTGCAGCTCACCATCTACTGCGAGCAGTGCGAGCGGGGCGAGACGCTTGGCTCCGTGGTGGCGCGGCGCACCACGGACCGGACGCTCGCCGCCTGGCGCCAGCTCCGCGACCGCGCGTCGGCGCTCCTGCGCGACCACCTGGTGCCGGCATCGCCACCCGTGGCCCCCTGGGCCGTCAGTGAAATGCCGAATGACGCACTGCCCCACCACGTCGGCCTCGATCCGTGGCTGCAGGACACCGTGCGCACGCTCGCCCGGGCGTGGTTGCTGACAGCATGAAGGAGTACGTCGTTCGACACCTGAAGGACGATGGGACGGAGGGCACGGTTATCGGGACGGCACCGGACGTCGACCGAGCGCGCGCGCTCGGAGACGTGCAGGCCGCCGATCCCGACTACCCGTGGTACACGATAAGCCGCGATGTAAAGCATGTAGAGACCGTTCAGTGGTATCCGCATAGTGTCTACGATCCCGAACGCGACGGGGTGCCGCCGCCGTTCCCAGCAGGCCGCGCGTTGTGGCCGCGGCCAGTCGACCGCAGGCACCAGAAGGCCCTTCGGGAAGCCATGCAGGATCATGACCCGCCGCTGTGATCTGCGCCTCCCGGCGCTACTCTCCCGAGGCGCGCTTCAACTCGGCCACGTCGGCTTTCAGTTCGGCTACCTCCGCCTGCAGTATGCGCAGATCGGTGGCGTAGGCGGAGCGCTCGAACCCCACCAGTACCCCCGCCACGACTTGCGCCGGCAGATCGGTGCGCAGCGTCTCCACTTCGCCGGTGAGCGCCTCCAGCCGGCGGCCTTGCGCGGTCACCTCGCCGCGTAGCTCCCCGACTTCGCCGCCGAGCGCATCCAGCCGGCGGCCTTGCGCGGTCACCTCGCCGCGTAGCTCCCCGACTTCGCCGCCGAGCCGGTCCAGCCGCCCGCGCACGTCGCCCAGACCTACCCGGACCTCGCCCATTTCGTCGCGTAGCTCGCCCACCGCGGCGCCGTTGGCTGCAACGTTCTCTCCCAGCCCCTGTATCGCGGCGCCGTTGGCTGCAACGTTCTCTCCCAGCCCCTGTATCGCAGCGCTGTTGGCGGCAACGTTCTCTCCCAGATCTAGTATTGCAGCGCCGTTGGCGGTGACCTTCTCTCCGATCCCCTGTACCTCTCGCAACACGTCCTGCAGCGTTGGCTCTCTCTCACTCATGCCCCCACCCTACCCCACTTGGCGGCCGGATCCGCGCTGCCCGCGAGGGCTACCGAGAATCACCGATATGACGATGATACCCCCCACCGCAACCACCGGCCCCAGCCACTCATGGCAGATGAACACCGACCGAAAAACACTCCCTCATCTCTTCCGCCGTCTCACCTTCACCACGATCCGCCACGTTACCACGGCGCAAACCATCGCCAACATGAACGCAGGTCCAAGCCACGGCGTCTCCAGCGCTCCTAACGGGCCTCCGTGCAGCATCCCTCTCTAACCCGAAGTTCCAGCGGCCCATTCTTGTAAGTATTTGCTATAACACGATTTATCCTTTTTATGGGTGTAAATCGTGTCCATGTAAGTAATCGGTATATTCAGCATCTTTCTTCTCCTATCTACTTGACATGAAACTACTAAATGATACACAATACCCCTCGCAGAGTGCCCATGTACATCGACACCGTCCCCAACCGCAACTCTCCCCCTGCCGTCCTCCTCCGTGAGTCCTTCCGCCGGGACGGCAAGGTCATGAAACGCACCATCGCCAACCTTTCCAAGTGCCCCGCTCACGTCGTCGATGGTTTGCGTATCCTCCTCAAAGGCGGTATCGCTCTCCGCTCCCCCAACGAACTGCTCTCCATCTTGCGCAGCTACCCCCACGGCCACGTCGCCGCCGTCCTCGGTTCCCTCCACCAGCTCTCCCTCCATTCCCTCATCTCTCGTCCCGCCTCCCGCCAGCGCGATCTCGTCGGCGCCATGATCGTCGCCCGTGTCGTCGATGCACGCTCCAAACTCGCCACCGCACGCGGCCTCAACCCGGAGAGCGCCGTCTCCTCCCTCGGCCACCTGCTGCAGTTGGGGTCCGTGCACGAGAATGAGCTGTACGCCGCGATGGACTGGCTGCTCGCTCGTCAGCACGCCATCGAGCAGCGCTTGGCAAAGCGCCATCTGCACGACAACACGCTCATGTTGTACGACCTGACTTCCAGTTACTTCGAGGGACACACCTGCCCGTTGGCGCGCCGTGGTCACAGCCGCGACGGCAAGCGCGGCACCTTGCAGATCGTCTTCGGGCTGCTGTGTACCGCCGACGGCTGTCCCATCGCCGTCGAGGTATTCGAGGGCTCCACCGGTGACCCCAAGACGGTCGCCGCGCAGGTCGACAAGATTCGCAATCGCTTCGGCTTGCAGCGCGTCGTGCTGGTCGGCGACCGCGGCATGCTCACCGGCGCACGCATCCGCGAGGACCTGCAGGGGATCGACGGACTGCGCTGGATCACGACCCTGCGGGCGCCCACCATCCGCAAGCTGATCAAGGCCGGTGAAGTGGCGCAAACCATGTTCGACGAGCGTGATCTGGCGGAGATCAGCTCACCTGAGTTCCCCGGCGAGCGGCTGATCGTGTGCCGCAACCCGATACTGGCCGAGCAACGGCAGCGCAAACGGCAGGAGTTGTTGGCCTCCACGGAGAAGGATCTGCTGCCGATCGTGACCGCCACGCAGCGCGCACGAGAGCCGCTGCGCGGCGCCGCCGACATCGGTGTGCGGGTGGGCAAGGTGATCAACCACTACAAGATGAGCAAGCATTTCCTGATCATCATTCTCGTTCGCGCGTGACCTGGACAAGATCGCGGCCGAGGAAGAACTGGACGGGCTCTACATCGTGCGCTCCAACGTCGAGCCGGAGCTGTTCGACGCCGAGCAGACGGTGACGGCGTACAAGGACCTGGCCAAGGTGGAGCGCGCCTTCCGCAGCATGAAGACGGTGGATCTGAAGGTGCGACCGATCTATCACCGCAACGCAGACCGGGTACGGGCGCACGTGTTCCTGTGCCTGCTGGCCTACTACGTGGAGTGGCACATGCGCACGAAGCTGGCGTCAGTGCTGTTCGACGACCATGACCGCGCCGCGGGCGAGCAGCTGCGCGAGTCGGTGCGGCCAGCAAGCGCACCGACGACGGTCTGCCGGTGCACAGCTTTCGCGGCCTGATGAGCGAGTTGGGGACGCTGACGGCGAACAGAGTGCGGATGGTGGACAGCGGCGCTACGTTCATCATGCCTAGCGAACCGACAGCGCTGCAGCAGCGCTGTTTCGATCTCCTGGGGGTCAGCGCCCAAGTGTAGCCAGACGCGGACATCGGCTGTTGAGCGTAATTGTCACTTCAACAACGATTTAACAAGATTTCCGCTCTGGAACTTCGGTCTAACACCTCCCGGGCGTGCTCGATGGTAGTCCTCGTGGGTGATCGCGCTCGGCGAATCGACCATGACCCCACACACGGCCCTGACCTACCCCATTTCAGCGTACTGACCTATGTAACCAGGTCAAGACCCCTCGCGTGGATATGGGCTCGCTGCATGGCGCCAAAGCGTTTGGGCCTGCAGGCGATCAGTCGAGGATGATCCAGGCGGCCCCCGCCGGCTGGGGTAAGCTGCGCTGATGCCGATGTTGGTGTGGGTGCTCGTGACGATTGTGGTGATCGGCAGCGTCGCCGGCGAGGTGATAGCCGAGAACACCGCCACCGTGGTGATGGTCATCAGCATGACGCTCTGGCTGCTGTTCGTCGCCAGCTCACCGTTGCTCGACGACTGAGGCCCTCCCATCCAAACCGGCGGGGAAGGCACCTGTTGCCTGCCAAGTGAGATTTCCGGGATGTGGACAAACCCGCCAGCGGGCGTAGGATAGGTTCGCCCGGGAGCGTTCCGGAGATCACCAAAAGAGATAGGGGCCACCGCCAGTACTTTTGACCGGGTACAACGGTGACCCCCATCAGAGAACTGGGTCACCCTAAACTTGAGGGCTTCGACTTTCAAGCCTACCGAGAATCCCTGATCAGAGACGGCAGCAAGCGTCCCTGCCTGCTGTGTGGGACGGCACATCCGGTGCAGATCCATGCCTACTGCAAGCGGCTGGTGCGCTGCTCGGACGGCAGGAACCACCAGCTCCTGATCGTGGTGATCATCTGTGGACGAGCGCAGCGAGCGGGCATCCCGTACACCAAGCGCATCCTGCCGCCGTTTGTGATCCCCGAGTGCAACATCAGGCTCGACCTGGTGCTGCGCCTGCGGCAGCAGCACACCGCGAACCGCAGCGCGCGAGGTAACGCCTACGCGCTGATCGGCAGCGTGTGTGAACGCACCATAGCGCGTCATCTGCGGTGGGCGCAGGAGCACAGCGCGGCGACGCTGCTGGAGGTGAACGAGTTGGTGGCAGAGCTGGCGCCGTTCGCCGCCTTGCCAGCGGTGCGCGTGGGCGCAGCTGGCCTGAGGCAGTTGCGGCGCTCGGTGGCCGCGCTGGAGGCTGCCAGACGGGCCGGGCTCGGCGCCACCGGGGTAGCGTTCACGGTGCTCGGCTGCGTCCACCTGCGCTACGTGTTCGAGCGTGCCCGGAGTCCCCTCGCGATTCCATCGAATCGAGTATTACGAGGCGGCTGTTGGTTCGATACCAGTTGAGCATCCCATCCACAGGAGGCATCACATGGATGCACTACTGGTTTCCCCCGACCGTTTGGCGCAGCTGGAAGAGCAGCTGCTGCTGATCCACCGGATCTTGACCGAACCGACGCCACCGCCACGCCGCCGCGGCTGGCTGCTGGAGCATAGCCGGCGCACCGGCGCCGATGAGCGCGAGTTGTGGCGTGCCCTGGCTGGCTACCGCAGCAGCGATGCAAGGGCGTTGCTCGGCGCGGATCACACCCGCGGGTCGATCTTCAGCCGCCAAGCGGCGCTGCTGCGGGAGAACATTCTGACCCAGCTCATCGATACTCCCCGATGCGTGCTGTACGAGTTCAGTGAACTCTCCCAGCTGCTGCAGCTGATCGGCGACCGGTTGCAGTTTCTCTGTGACTGGGTGCTGGAGTTGTTCCTCACCCCCGACCCGTGGCTGCCGATCGATAGCCACCACCTGGAGGTAGCCGGCGAGGTGCTGCTGCAGAAGCTCGCCGAGGAGGTCGAGCGCCTGCGTGAGCTGTACGCTGAGCAGCCCCGCCTATCCCTCTCCGAGCTCACCAGTGAGTACCGCGATTGGCTGTGCCGGCGGTCCGTCGTCGGCGAGCGCGAGGACCTCGAATGAGCGGCCCCGACTTCGCTTGGGAGCAGATCCCAGACTCGGTCATGGAGGCGTTCGACGAACGCCTCCAGCTGGTCGAGCTGCTGCTGGACCCCCAGATTGAACCCGCAGCCAAACGCGCTGAACGCCGCCGCTACTGTGAGCAGCATCGGGTTGGCGGGCGCACCATCCGAGGCTATCTCCACCGCTACCGCAAGCAAGGACCGCGCGGGCTGCTGTTCTACCGCCCGCAGCCCACCTCGCCTCGGGTCCACGATTCACAGCTGCGCGCCAAGCTCCTCGATCTGGTCAACGAGCTGCCCACCAGGAGCATCCCTCAACTGCGCAAGCTGCTCGCCGCCGACGATCAGTTAGGCAGCAAGATCAACCGCATCTCAGATCGCACCATCTACCGTTTCCTGGCCGAAAACGGCCTCTCCAAGAGCGTCCGCTACCGGATGCTGGCCGACATCTCGCGCAGCTCCTACCGCTCCTTCGAGGCCCCCCGCTCCCTCGACCTCCTCCAGGCCGATGCCCGTGACGGCATCTGGCTCGACACTCCCCAGGGCCGCAAGAAAACCTACCTGTTCCTCTGGATCGACGACTTCTCCCGCAAGATCCTGTTCGGCAAGTACTATTTCGACGAGAAGCTGCCCGCCCTGATGGACAGCTTCCGCTATTGTGTTCTGCGCTACGGCGTGCCGGTGCGGTGTTACGTCGACAACGGAAAAGTTTACATCTCGCGCCACTTGCTGGCCATCCTGGTCGAGTTGCAGGCCAAACGAGTGCGCCACCCGCCCTATCAAAGCTATTGCAAGGGGAAAGTCGAGGCGCTCAACAAGATCATCAAGAACCAGTTCCAACGTGAGGCCCAAGTCGCCGGGATGCGTACCCTCGATGAACTGAACTCCGCCTTCTGGGCCTGGATGGATCTGGAATACAACGTCCGCGTCCACTCAGCCACCGGCCAGAGTCCAGATGCACGTTTCCGCGACGGGCTGCCCGCCGACCACCGCCGGATCACCGATCTGGAGACCTTCAACGCCATGTTCCTGTGGCGCGAACGGCGCACCGTCACCAAGTACGGCAGGATCAAGCTGCACGGCAACCAATACCCCATCACCAGCGTCCCCCATGGCAGCGTCGTGGAGGTCCGCTTCGACCCCTTCGACCTCGCCCAGCTTGCCATCTACGACCCCGGCGGCGGCCTGCTGGAGACCACCAGCGCCTCCAAACAGGTCACCACACAGGTGCCCGCGGTCCCCGAGGAGTCCCGCGCCAAGCCGCCCGCGGTGTCGGCCGCCGCGCGTGATTACTTCACCCGGCTGCGCGAACAGCACCACGCCCAACTCCGCGACCGTAACCAGACTTCGTTCAGCCAGTTCCGCACTTCCCCCAAGGACCACCACGATGCAGATGCATGATCACGTCCTCTCCTTCTTCGGCTTCTCCCGCCTGCCGTTCGGCAAGCACCTCCAGCCCGCCGACACGTTCCTCTCTGCCGCCCATCAGGAGGCGCTCTCCCGCCTCTCCTTCGGCGTCGCCGACGAGGATCTCCTGCTCCTCACCGGCCCCATCGGTTGCGGCAAGTCGGTCGCCCTCGCCGCCTTCGTCAGCGAACTCGACGGCAACCGCTACCGCCCCCTCTACGTCCGCGGCGCCGGCCTCTCGGAAGCCCAGCTCTACAAGGCGATCCTCGATGAGTTGAAGATCGACCCGCCCTTCTTCGCCGGCCAAGCCAAGCAGCTGTTCTTCAAAACCATCCCCGAGCTGACCAAGAAACCACTAGTCATCCTCGACGATGCCCAGGACCTTGCGGCCACCGCCCTCACCGCCATCAAGAACATGGTCAACTTCGCCTTCGACACCCGCAACTCGATCACCTTCGTCCTCGCCGGCCAACCCGAGCTGCGCGAGTTGCTCAGATATGCTTCCTTCGCTTCCTTGCGCCAGCGCATCCGTATCTCCTATCACATGCCGGCCATGGCTCTGGAGGAGACCTGTCGCTACATCGACCACCACACCGTCCGCTGTGGCCGCCCTGCCTCGATCTTCGCCGATGATGCCAAAGCTGACATTCACCGCCACGCCGGCGGCGTGCCGCGCTTGGTCAACGCCGTCTGCTATCGTTCCATCCTCCACGCCGTCGTCAACGACATCAGCATCATCGACTCCACCAACATCGTTACCGATGAACTCGACAGCTAACCTCCACCAGCCGTCGGCGGCGCTCGCCGCTGGCGGCCGCCCGGCATCAGTGCCAGGCGCGCCGCGGCAATCCTGCTTGGCACGGTTTGGAAACGGCGGCTGGCCGGAAACAGGCACCGGGGCCGCCGGAGGCAGCTCCGCTATCCTCCCTTGCGCACCGCTGCCCAGGTGTGTTAATGAACACCCAACACTAACTCAATACCGTAGCCAGCATCCTCTGTCACGATGTCTTCCGCGTCAGTGCCGTCCAGGTTAGCCCGTCCGATCACTCCACCATCGTGTGTTTCCGAATAGTAAGTGTAGTACATCTTTCCATCCGCTCCGTCCAAAGCCTGTATCCACATACCCGGTACGGGCAACGACAGGACGACTTCTTCTCTGCCACCGTCCAAGTTGGCCCGTAAGATCCTATCGTGCTCTGACCAGTACAGCTTCCGGCCCACTATGTCTATTGCGAAACTGTCAATGGAGCGCGCGCGAAAGACGACCTGGTTATCTGTTCCATCCAGGTTACTGCGTCGGATGAACCAGTCACCATCACCATAGGAATCTTGTTCATCTATCGGCTTGTAAGCTGACCAGTACAGCTTCCGACCCACGGCATCTATTGCGAAGTTTGGGACCCTGTCGGAGACTGTTACCAAGTCTTTCATATCACTCCCATCAAGGTTGGCACGTCGGATGGTATGAGTCCCTGCCTCGTAGCCGCCGTCGTCTCTGTAAGTGTAGGTACTTTTGATCCAGTACAGCTTCCGATCTACCACGTCCAACTCGAGTTGAGTGACCTGGTTCCTAGTAGTAAGAAAATTGACCTCGTTCGCGGTAGTAAAAAGTTCTTCCTGAGAACTGCCGTCCAAGGCAGCACGCCTCATGTGGTATACGATTCCTTGGTGAGAAAACAACTCTTCCGCCCAGTAAAATCTTCTCGTCGAGCACATCTAATGCAATAGTCAGTGGCTGTGAAGATCCCCGGGATACTACGATGTCGGCGGTGGCCCCGGTTGGTTGGACAGTCCGAGGGGTAGTATAGAGTGTATCCCGTTGGTTGTCAACCTACCCCTCCCTCTCTCAAACAGGTGGCGGTAATGGGGGGTGGGGGTCCGGGGGCGGGGGGTGTCCCAGCCTGTGGATATGTGGATAAGTCCCCGCTCCATATTGCCCGACCACCTGCCCGCTGTGCTCGGAACTGGCCGCGGTATCCGCCTCTCCGCCACCACTACGCCACCTGCTCTGCAAGCGTCCCACCGGCGCGGTAAACCTCGTCCGGCGTGCGTCCATGCAACGCCGAGTGGGGGCGCACTTCGTTGTAGAACTCAAGCCACTGTGCAATCACTCGCTGCGCCTCGAAGCCGTCCTTCAGCTCGCGCAGGTACACCGCCTCGTACTTCAGCGAGCGCCACAGCCGTTCGATGAACACGTTGTCCAGACAGCGCCCACGGCCATCCATCGAGCACCGTATCCCGCTCGCTTCCAGCATCCCGGTGAAGGCGACACTGGTGAACTGGCTGCCTTGATCGGTGTTGAAGATCTCCGGCATGCCGCAACCTTCCAGCGCATCTGCCAGCGCCTCCAGGCAGAAGCAGGTGTCCAACGTGTTACTCAGCCGCCAGGCCAGCACCCGCCGGCTCGCCCAGTCCATGACCGCCACCAGGTAAAAGAACCCACCCTGCACCGGAATGTAGGTGATATCTGCGCACCACACCTGATTCGAGCGCTCGATGGTAAGCCCCCTCAGCAGATAGGGATACACGCGATGCTCCGGATTCGCCACGCTGGTCCGCGGCTTGCGGTAGATCGCCTCCAGCCCCAGCAGCCGCATCAGCCGGCGCACCCGATGCCGACCTACCGCCACCCCCTCGCGCGCCAGATGACGCATCATCTGACGGCTGCCGTAGAACGGGTAATCCAGGTACAGCTCGTCGATCCGGCGCATCAACGCCAGGGTCTGCGCGCTCTCCCCGAGCGGTTGGTAGTACACTGTCGAGCGGCTCACCGTGAGCAGTCGGCATTGCCGGCTCACACTCAACTTCTGATGCTCGCGGTCAATCATCTGCACTCGTTCCGCCCGGCTCAGCTCCTGAGCCCGCGCGATAAAAAATCGCGCTCCACGGTCAATTCGCCGATCTTGGCGTGCAGGTCGTGAACCATCGCCTCGTGCTCTTTCTGACCGCGGCCGGTGGCGCCGGCGAACACTTCCTCGAGACCCGCCTGCGCTTGCCGCTTCCACCCTGAGACCTGGTTCGGATGCACTTGGTACTTGGCTGCGAGCGCCTGGATCGTGCGCTCCCCGCGCAGCGCTTCGGTCGCTACCTTGGCTTTGAACTGCGCGGTGAATCGGCGTCGTTTCGTCGCCATTCCTTTGGCCCTCCTCATGGCCTGGAATACACCTTATCATCCTGCCCGATTTTCCGGGACCACCTCAGTCTTTCGGGCTACTTCCGTCCAAATTGGCACGTATGATCTTACTGGCTCCTCCATAGACGGCGATCTCCGCATAGTACATTTTGCCATTGGGGAGGTCCAAGGCTATCCCAATAACTACGGTGCCTATCCCCGTCTTCGCTACGACGGTTTCCCGCCCACTGCCGTCTAGGTTCGCACGCCGGATCACACTTCCCGTCCCACTTCCCACTGAGAAAAAGTCGATCTCGCCCCAGTACAGCTTTCCGTTGGTGGGGTCCAAGGCGATACTAGTGGGCGTCAATGCTGACGTTACGATGTCTTCCGCCCCACTGCCGTCGAGGTTCGCACGCCGGATCACTGCCGTCGGATCATCTCCGCCGGTTCCTTCAATCCAGTACAGCTTTCCGTTGGAGGGGTCCAAGGCGATATTATGCGACAACCGACGGCATCCTGCCGAAGATACAGGGTATGAACCGAGTCGGTGTCCGCCTGGGAATAGCCGTAGTGATCGTGCTGGGAGCGTTCACCGTATTGGCCGTAGCGCTGACGGTGGCCCCCGCCGTGACGCTGCTCCTGCCGGCTCCGTGATTGGCAACCCCGCGGCGCTCAGGGCTCTCCAGCGGGCTCGGTGGGCGCAGGTGGTGGTTTTTGGATACCGGGTTGCGGCTTCGGGGCCGCCTCAGCGCCGCTATCAGCAGATGCCACGGAAGTAAACCGGCCGGTCCACTTCGGCGCTGTGCTGTTCGGCGCGGGGGCATGCTAAAATCGGGTGAGTGCATTCGCTGTGTGCAGCGGCGGGGGTGAGAGAAAGTGACCAGGAAGGAGCTTTACCGGAAGGTCTGTCAGAAGTACGGTTTGTGCTTGGTCATCCAGGGAATGCGCTGGAAGGTGGTGGATCCCGAGGGAACAATCCTCACGCCCTATACGTTTCCGCCCTACGTGCGCGGCTTCATCGACGGTTACGTAGTGGCGATGCAACGGTCACGCGCGGGCCGTTGATATAGCTTCAAGCGCGGGCCGACTGTGGCTCGCCGTCTTCAAGCTCACGCGCCAGCTCCGCCAGGGCGGGGCCGTTGAATACTATCCCGCAGCCGGAGCAACGCCATTGGCGTGCTGGGGCGTCGTAGCGCAACGGCGCTGCACAACGGCTGCAGGGCGGGTCATGGGCGCAACGCGCCGGCGTCGCATTGCCGGCGGTCACGCGCCGCAGCAGGCACAGCACCACGGCGGGGCGCCCTCCCACCAGCAGGGTGTCTCCCTGTTCCGGCGACGGGTGCAGGCGTACCACTCGGCAGGTCACAGCGCGCTGACCTAGTGCTTCCGGCTACGAGGGTTCGGCCAGAAAACGCTCGATCATTACAGCCCGACCTCCAGGCAGTACGACGCCGGCAGGTTGTGCCGGTGCGTCATCTCGTTCTCCCTCGCGGTGTGCACATAGGTGAACAGCCCGCAGCCTTCCACGCTGACCAGCCTCGGCGCCCCGAGCGAGACGGCCGCGGTGGCGCCGTAGCCCGTCAGGTGGCTGATCCCGGTCTCCTGGGGCTCGTACAGGTAGCCGATCTTCACCGTATGGGTGGTGCCGGGGCAGCCCGCGATAACGATTGCGGCCAGCAGTAGGGCCGCGACTTTCCCTGCTGCTGTGTATTTCCTCATTCTCGACCTCCTGGTGTGATGCTTTTCGATGGTCGACGTGCGGGCGCCGACAATGCTCGCGGCTAATTTGCGCTACAAGCACCGCTTCTCCTATCATCGTCGAGCCTGGGGCGTCGGGTGGTCCCGGCACCTAAAGCAGGAAGATACACGGGCACGGTTCGCCATGCGAACGCGCTTGGTTGGGAGGCCAAACAGAGGGCAGCCGCCTCGCGCCGGTCGATCGTCAGGCCGTACTCCTGGCGTACCGCGATGATGGTGGTAGCGAACCAGCAGCGGTTGAACTCCGGCAGCCACTCGGCCGCGTCGTGCGCAACCTTCTCGTGCCTGGTTCAACCTCGGCGTCGCCAGCGTCAGGTTGTCCCAGGCCGCGCCCGGTCTCTCCGCTGCCGGTCGGGCAGGTCGCTACTTGCGCCGGCGGCACCGCGTCGTATCCAAGTCGGCTCTGGCGGTGCCGGATCTCTCCGTCCGTCTCATCAACGCGCGTCGTCGATCTGATGAGGTGGGCGCGCTCGATCTTACGTCACGCACGGCAACACCTAACTAGCGTCAGGCTTTCCGCGGCGTTCCCGTCCCCCGTCCGTTCTCGTGCCCGACCCGCCGGGATCGGACGGCCGCCACGGCGCTCAGCAGAACAGCCGGGGTCCGACGTCGCGCACGGTGCCGGGAGGCAGTCCGTACCACCACCAGGCTAGGGCCCAGGGCGGATGAACAAGCATGTGCCGGCTATCGTAGACACGCCGGCAGCAGGCCGCAACCGGCGCTGTCAAATCACAGCGATTCTCGGCCGGATGTGCGAAGCGGCGCAACGATAAGAGGGTAGAGAGACTTGCTCATCCCCGCGCCGCTCGCCTCCAGCGAAAGCCCATGCTGGGCGCACCAAAAAAGGGCGCCGCAGCCTTGCACTGCGGCGCCCCACATACCTACTGTCGCTCTATGTGACGGTAAGTTAACGGTCCTTGCCGCTGCCTACCGGACAGATCTCACGTTAACGTCTAGCGTGCGCTCATCGACTATGTGCCACATCGGTTCGGTAGCGTTATCCGTCGCGCCGGTAGCGATGCCGTCTCTATCCCAATATGCCCACTCCCGAATAACGACCGTACCAGGACGGGTACTTACAACTCTCAAGCCTACGTAGCTACCCACGTTTCCCATAGAGAAGTCATTATTCGACGGATTAGTGCCCACTTCAACACGAATTCCTCCGTCAAATTGGAAACCGATTTTTCTTACTGATCCGTCATTGGTACTAGGCTCATCATCGGGATCATCACCAAACAACGGAACCTCCCACGGCGATGCAGCAGGCGCAAGAGTGTTGGTACCACTGTACGCATCATCGTTTTCCCCGATGAAGCCCAACAAGTCATCCTTGAACTTCAATTTATGAGCAACACCGCGCCGGTCACCTACAGTGATGTCGCGCAGGTTGTGATTTGCCGGACTCTGGTGCGCAATGTACGTCTGCATCGGAGGCGTAGCGGGAAACCAGAATGGAAACACGACCTCTGAACTCATTTCTCCGGCCTTGTCTTGCGCCTTCACCGACAATCGGAACTCATCAATTCGCTGCGGGATCATGCGGAAGTCCAGGAAAATGTCACAGCCACCCAAAGATTCCCTAACACAATCGTCTTTCTGACGATGAACCAAGACATCCCTGTGCGACGACCTTATGGTGAAAGTGATCTCCTCGTCGTCTCCCGCCTCATCCGGGTCACCAAAGTACTCGTGCAAATCCGTCAACGTCACTGAATACAACACAAGCATCGTGCCGTCTCTATTCAACGTCATGGACTTTGTTGGTACAAGGATGTATTCGCCCTCCATGTCGCCGGACGCGTGGACCGGTATGTCACCGATTGTAGGATCGTCTTGGTCATCTTCGAGATATGGCGATCGATTCTTCACTTCCACGGTGATTTTATCAACCTCGTCACCATTTGCCGTTTCTATGACGTAAATGGTGGTAGTGCCGAAGGCTACCGGGTCAATCTCCCAAATGGAATCAGAACCGTCCTTCTCATTCGCTGTGACCACTTTGTTATCGTCCGAGTCCAGATAGTAGTCGGCAGGGTCGGCGTCATCTGGAATGTATCCAGTAATGTCCACCGTCTGTGTCTCGGTGTCGTCAAAGGTAAGCTCAGCCGGGCTTGAGTCTGGAGTAGGATCAGGCATGGGCTCAGGCTGCTTGCTACCCGCCATCACGTTGACTCTGAAGGAGTCGGCGATGCTCTTGTCGCCTACCGTAGCCGTGACCGTCACCGCGGAGTCGCCAGTTAGTACCGGCGTAACCGTTAGTGTCGACCCCGATACCTCGGCGTCCACAGCCGATCCGCGTACGGCGGCCATGTATGTGATTTCGTCCGCATGGGCGAAGTGCTCGGAGAGATCAATCGGATCGGCGGCACCGTCGTCCAAGTAGAGCATCATATCATCGATCTCTGCCGTCAGGGTCGGTGCGACCGTCGGGACGGGCGGTGGCGGCGGCGGCGTACTGCCCGCCATCACGTTGACTCTGAAGGAGTCGGCGATGCTCTTGTCGCCTACCGTAGCCGTGACCGTCACCACGGAGTCGCCAGTTAGTACCGGCGTAACCGTTAGTGTCGACCCCGATACCTCGGCGTCCACAGCCGATCCGCGTACGGCGGCCATGTATGTGATTTCGTCCGCATGGGCGAAGTGCTCGGAGAGATCAATCGGATCGGCGGCACCGTCGTCCAAGTAGAGCATCATATCATCGATCTCTGCCGTCAGGGTCGGTGCGACCGTCGGGACGGGCGGTGGCGGCGGCGGCGTACTGCCCGCCATCACGTTGACTCTGAAGGAGTCGGCGATGCTCTTGTCGCCTACCGTAGCCGTGACCGTCACCACGGAGTCGCCAGTTAGTACCGGCGTAACCGTTAGTGTCGACCCCGATACCTCGGCGTCCACAGCCGATCCGCGTACGGCGGCCATGTATGTGATTTCGTCCGCATGGGCGAAGTGCTCGGAGAGATCAATCGGATCGGCGGCACCGTCGTCCAAGTAGAGCATCATATCATCGATCTCTGCCGTCAGGGTCGGTGCGACCGTCGGGACGGGCGGTGGCGGCGGCGGCGTACTGCCCGCCATCACGTTGACTCTGAAGGAGTCGGCGATGCTCTTGTCGCCTACCGTAGCCGTGACCGTCACCACGGAGTCGCCAGTTAGTACCGGCGTAACCGTTAGTGTCGACCCCGATACCTCGGCGTCCACAGCCGATCCGCGTACGGCGGCCATGTATGTGATTTCGTCCGCATGGGCGAAGTGCTCGGAGAGATCAATCGGATCGGCGGCACCGTCGTCCAAGTAGAGCATCATATCATCGATCTCTGCCGTCAGGGTCGGTGCGACCGTCGGGACGGGCGGTGGCGGCGGCGGCGTACTGCCCGCCATCACGTTGACTCTGAAGGAGTCGGCGATGCTCTTGTCGCCTACCGTAGCCGTGACCGTCACCACGGAGTCGCCAGTTAGTACCGGCGTAACCGTTAGTGTCGACCCCGATACCTCGGCGTCCACAGCCGATCCGCGTACGGCGGCCATGTATGTGATTTCGTCCGCATGGGCGAAGTGCTCGGAGAGATCAATCGGATCGGCGGCACCGTCGTCCAAGTAGAGCATCATATCATCGATCTCTGCCGTCAGGGTCGGTGCGACCGTCGGGACGGGCGGTGGCGGCGGCAGCGTACTGCCCGCCATCACGTTGACTCTGAAGGAGTCGGCGATGCTCTTGTCGCCTACCGTAGCCGTGACCGTCACCACGGAGTCGCCAGTTAGTACCGGCGTAACCGTTAGTGTCGACCCCGATACCTCGGCGTCCACAGCCGATCCGCGTACGGCGGCCATGTATGTGATTTCGTCCGCATGGGCGAAGTGCTCGGAGAGATCAATCGGATCGGCGGCACCGTCGTCCAAGTAGAGCATCATATCATCGATCTCTGCCGTCAGGGTCGGTGCGACCGTCGGGACGGGCGGTGGCGGCGGCGGCGTACTGCCCGCCATCACGTTGACTCTGAAGGAGTCGGCGATGCTCTTGTCGCCTACCGTAGCCGTGACCGTCACCACGGAGTCGCCAGTTAGTACCGGCGTAACCGTTAGTGTCGACCCCGATACCTCGGCGTCCACAGCCGATCCGCGTACGGCGGCCATGTATGTGATTTCGTCCGCATGGGCGAAGTGCTCGGAGAGATCAATCGGATCGGCGGCACCGTCGTCCAAGTAGAGCATCATATCATCGATCTCTGCCGTCAGGGTCGGTGCGACCGTCGGGACGGGCGGTGGCGGCGGGTCAGCTGCAACCCTGACTCTGATGGTGTGTACGCTGGCCCCGCTCTTATCGAGGACATCAACGTCGGTTATCCCTTCCGATACTGCGGTAATCACCCACACATTCTTTGCAGTGGTATCAGCGGTTGCCGACGCCCACCGAATCGAAGATGCCGGAGGAGCAGCTGCCGCCTTCTTGACAACCGTAACGACGGTCGAGTCTTCCGAAATCAAAGTGTAATCGGCGGGAAGCTCTATTTCCTTGCTGGCATCGGCCGCCGTGGTAGGCGTGATCACCAACGAAGGATATTTCGCCTTCACATCGTCGATCGTTACCGGTGGGTCCGGCTCCGGTGGCGCTGCGACTACGGTAACCTGGACCGACTGTGCCACCGACAAGTTGTCGGCATCGGTTGCTGTTACCCTGACCGCCGTTTTACCGGCTTTGACCCCGGTTACTGTCAGGGTCGTGCCCGACACACTTGCCGTGGCGATGGCCGGATCAGTCGATGTCGCACTGAGTCTAAGGGCCGCCGCCGTCCCATCGGGATCCCCAAAGGCCTCGCTCAGGTCTACCGTGTCGGACATCCCTTGCACGAGTCCTGGCAGGTCGAGAAGCTCCAGCACGACATATGGCGGCTGCAGTACCGGATCAGCAGGCTTGCCGGGCAAACCTGGCTTGCCGGGCTGGCCTGGCTCACCGGGCAAACCTGGCTTGCCGACGGCGCCTTCGCAGGCCACCATAGCGACGGCAAGCGCCATCGTCATCAACAGAAACGCGACCCTCTTGATCACGCCAACTTTGTAATTCATCTGTCCTCCAGATGTTATAGTTTTATCGTGGCGGCTATTGCCGCCGGGCGACTGCGAAAGGGAACCCTTCCCCTGCACACCTGCTTGTTGTCCAATCACGTCCGTTGTGACCCCTCCCAGTACCACATAAGCTTGTCTTCATCGGGGACGGCGCGGGCCTCGCCCGAACGGCCCCGTGCGGGGCTATCCCGCCTTTGTGCCCATCGCTTCCCTTGATGCCAACTCTTTGGGTGGATTGTAGGTATACGGCCCCTCACTTGCCATCACAGCCTCGACCATCCTCGCTACTGCCGCCTGCATGCTGGGCAGCCGATGATGCACCATGTACAGGCGGATCATGTGCCGGTGTTCATCTGAGACGCTGACCTTGGCCACGTTGTTACTACTCATGCGCACCACACCTCTCCGAACAAGGCAGGGGAGGCCGACCTCCCCTGCCATTTCAAACCTGGGTGACGTTATCCGGTTCCCAGGCTATCTGGAGGTTTTTACACTTTAACTATGAATGCCACTACGGTGCAAGCACTTCCTATAGAAGTTTTATAGAAGTTTCGGCGCCCCCTCTTCCCGATGTGAGGAAGATCGTGGTGGGATGGGGGTCCTTGGGGTTCCAGGAAACCCTGGGTATGAATTTCTCAGTCCCTCTGCTACCCAGGCCGCAGGCGGAGCGGTCGGGCATCCAGGACACGGCTCGCGTGACGTTCATGAACCGACCGACCGAGATGCAGTGGGCGCGCTGGCGACGACGACGACGAGAGCGCGCGCATCTCCCAGCCGGGCCTTCCCTGCTCGTCGCTTCGGAACCACCCGTTAGTGCGACCCACCGCCGCAAGACAGTTCGCGCCATGCTGGGTGGGTCTCTTTCGTGCTCAGGGTGGTGGGGTCGGTGGCGCGCAGGGCATTAGCGGACGCACGTCCTCGTGCGGGTCCCACCGGAACGACGACATCCGCGTCGGGCCGCGCCCAGGGGCGCAAATAGGGACTCGGCCATGCTGTGTCCTCCGCCGAGATCACCGCCTTGCTGCGCTTGAGCCTCAAATCGCAACCACCGCGGCCGATGGCGTGACGCGCCTGGCCGAACGCCATGACTTCGGGGCGTTCAAAGGATCTGCGGCTGTCGCCGGAGGATGCCGCCGAGCAACTCGCCACCGCCGGGCGTTAGCGGCGACGCCTACACCTCGGCCCTGTGGGTCGCCCTGGTAAGCGACGAGGCGATTGCGCGCGAGCGCAACAAGGCCGAGAAAACGGAGCATGCCGCCGGGAAGACGCTCCTCCGCTTCAATGAGGCCCGGCGCTGATCGCCGGGATTGCCCAATCGAATAAATTAAGTATCGGCCTTCTAAATGAGGCCCGGCGCTGATCGCCGGGAACGGCAGCGTGTCGTCCTCGGTGACGGATTCATGCTTCCTCCAGCTTCAATGAGGCCCGGCGCGGACGCCGGGAACGGCCAGACCCCGTGTAAGGTGCCACATCGGGAGCATTTGCGCACCCGCTTGCGAGCGCTCCCTCTACACTTGCCGGCGGCGGCCAAACGGAGGCTGCTGGGGGCGCTCGGCGCGTCTCGGTGCTTTCTGACCGCCGAGCAGTCCACGAGAACCGCCCATAATCGCCGCTCACGGCGTCGGTAGGGACGTTTGGTGTTGACTTGCGTTCTGGTATCTTTCGACGCGCTGAGCGAAGTTCGTTGAAACAATTGTTTCCGCGAAGCATTCTGGATGCCATGCAAGAGCCGCATTTTCATGTGTGGTTGCGGAGTGGGCGCGTGTTCACGATGACGACGCGGCCGTTTGCCAACCGCTCCGTCGCCCACAAGTGGGCCGTCAAGCAACGACCGAACAAGGCCGACCGGCTGGTGCTCGTGTGCGAGGAATGCCCGCCGGGGCGACGGTCGCAGCGACGGCTGCCACGCTGGTCACGAGTGGCCGCCGATGTCGCCGAGGCCGTGGACGCTGACCCCGCCAAGGTGCACCGGGCGCTAGTGGCGGCGGTGAAACATGAAAAGAAGCAGCGCCGGGACCCGTTCGGAGGGGTAACCCCCTAAGACTTCCTCGGCGCCTGCTCACAAGGCTGCGTGCCGTGGGCGCACCAGTGGCCGTCCTGGTCGGCGCGAGGCGGGGGCGGACGCTAAGGGGCCGGCACGCACGAGCGAGCGCTTGGCAGGCACCGAGTGCCTGGCCGCGCTGGCACGCGCTACCTGGGCGGCGGCACACGCCGGCGCCGAGTGCCCACCCGACCACATTCCCACCCCGCACGACATGGCCGCGTGGTCCCGACGCCGACTTGGATCGGCTGCACCTGGTGACACGCTATGGCCCGCTACCGCTCAGCACCCAGCAGATCAGTCTCACCGCCGGGCGGTCAGGATTAGCCGACTCCCCGCGACGGGGGCCGGCGAGGTAAACGTAACGGGGGTGGCCACACTTCAATGAGGCCCGGCGCAGACGCCGGGAACGGCGTGCTCGGCCATCTATCTATAGCTACACGTGCACTGCAATGAGGCCCGGCGTGAATCGCCGAGGTCGGTAACGCCAGCCGGTAGCCCGGGCGCGCTGCATGTTCATGCTTCAATGAGGCCCGGCGCTGCGCGGATCCCGTTAGTGTCGGCGAAGCCGCTTCAATGATGCCCGACGCAAACCGCCGGGAAGACAGACCTACTGGACGCGCTGTACTTGCGTCCGCACAGCCGCCGTGGTGCTGGCGGCCTTGGCCGCCTGCCGACCATGCTTCAATGAGGCCCGGCGCTGATCGCCGGGTGCGCCCCCGGCCCAATCGGATAAATCTAGTATCGGCCTTCAATGAGGCTCGACGAGAATCGCCGGAAAGAGTGCTCGGTGCAAACGCTCGGGCTGACAACGCCCATCAGCAGCTCCCGAATGATGGCGCTGGAACATCGGCGCCCAGCAGAGGATATGCTGCGTGAGGCGCTCGCAGATCTGTTCCAGAAGCACGGGCGTCCCCGGTTACAGTAGACGGGGTGCGGGTGCTCTGGCAGTCTGCCGAAGATGCGTGGTAGGCAATGACCCCATGAAGATGATGACACGTTGCGGCGCGACGGCCGTGGGGCTACTGCTGCTGGTTTTGCTGCTGACAGGTTGCGAGGAAGCCTTGGAGCGGACCGCACCATCGAAAGCGAGCGGCCCCAGCCCGAGCCACAACGCCACCAACGTAAGCCGGGATGAGAACCTGAATTGGGCGGAGGTGTCCGGTGCGAGAGTCTACCGCGTGTACATCGGCACCGATTCATCGCCTGACACCGGGGAGTTCCAGGACGAGCAGAGCGGGACTTCATTCGATCCGGGAACGTTGGAGTACAGCACCATTTACTACTGGCGGGTCGACACCAAGAACGACAACGGTACGACAACCGGTAATGTCTGGAAGTTCACGACAGCTCCCGCGCCGAATGAGAAAGCGTCCGCCCCCCTGCCGGCTCATGATGCTACCGGCGTCACCCTCGATACGAACCTCGAATGGGCTGCGGCATCTGGCGCGACCAGCTACCTGGTGTACTTCGGTGTCGATCCGACTCCCGACTCGTCTCCCGGCCACAGCGAGCTCAAGGTCGACCAACCGAAGACCACTTTCGATCCAGGGATGCTGAAGTACGACACGATCTACTACTGGCGAGTCGACTCCAAGAATGAAGTCCGCTCGATCACAGGTGAAGTGTGGCGATTCAGAACCGAGGCCGAGCCGCCCCCCAAGCCGTCAAAGGCAATCAACCCCAGACCGGCTCATGATGCTCGCGACGTCGCCCTCAATACGAGCCTCGAATGGGATGCGGCACCTGACGCGACCAGCTACCTGGTGTACTTCGGCTCCGTCACATCGCTTGAGCTACAGGGTGAGCAGTCGGTCACCAGATTAGACTCTGAACGACTGTTGAAGGACGACACCCATTACTGCTGGCGCGTCGATACCGAAAACGCCGGCGGCACCACCTTCGGGGACGTATGGTGTTTCACCACAGCGGCAACCGCCAGTGCCGAAGGTGCCTTCCTTCAATGAGGCCCCGCGCTGCTCGCCGGGAAGACTATCCGGCCGGTGTTAGGTGAGCCACGCGTTGTGCTTCGCAGGCTTCAATGAGGCCCGGCGCGAACCGCCGGAAATCCGGCCCGAACGATTGATGAGGCCCGGCTGTCTCGCCGGGATCGACCCAAATGTTCCCTGTCGGATAAAGCTAGTATCGGCCTTCAATGAGGCCCAGCGCGAACCGCCGGGAAGACCCGCTACTTCCTTCGAGCTGGCTACCGATGTCGCTCGGGGCGCTTCGGTTGGCGGGTGCTGCCCTCACCGTGCTTCAATGACGACCGGCGCGATCCGCCGGGAGTGTTGGACTGTTCCTGATGAGGGTGTTCAGTCGTTGCCTCCGCTGCAATGAGGCCCGGTGGTGAGCACCGGGACAATCCGCCGTCTATCCTTTATCGGTCGCCTCTCGTGGCTGCCTGACCCCGGCGCCGGCCGGTGATCCCGATGGCGACAGAATGGGCGTTATCGGAAGTGGCCGGCGCACGGCCCGACTTCAATGAGGCCCGGCGCGAATCGCCGGGAAGACTGGGAAATTCACAACGTGAACAATTCCGTCACCTGGGAGCTTCAATGAGGCCCGGCGCGAATCGCCGGGAAGACTGGAGCGAGCCATGCTGCGGCACCGCGGTCATGACTTTGCTTCAATGAGGCCCGGCGCGAATCGCCGGGAAGACGCGCTGGCGGCTGAAAGGGCGGAGCGACTGGGACGCCAAGCTTCAATGAGGCCCGGCGCGAATCGCCGGGAAGACGCCGAGCCGTTTTCAGGGACCGGCGTCATGTTGCTCAAGCTTCAATGAGGCCCGGCGCGAATCGCCGGGAAGACCCGCCTGACGTGCCGTTCGACCAGCCGCAGCGCAACGTCGCTTCAATGAGGCCCGGCGCGAATCGCCGGGAAGACAGCCGTAATTCTTGCGTCACGAGCGGTTCCGCTGCAAGAGCTTCAATGAGGCCCGGCGCGAATCGCCGGGAAGACTCGGCGGCAGGACGCTCAAGTCGCTGCCGCTATACGGCTTCAATGAGGCCCGGCGCGAATCGCCGGGAAGACCCGCGGGCGGCGACGTGCTGGTCATGCCGCTGGAGCGGCTTCAATGAGGCCCGGCGCGAATCGCCGGGAAGACAGACCCGAAACATGATGCCATACCAGAAGCAGTTGCGCACCACTTCGCGAGCACTCGCCCGCGCTCGCCCGCCAACGGCCCCGCGGTGTCCACAGGGCCACACTATCTGATGTCGGCACTGGAGTGCTCGCAGCCCTGAGGCAGGTGCCCCGGCGTTTATCTGCACCCGTGGCACTGCCGATCATCGGGAGTAGATGATCTCTCTTTCCGCACTTGGAGCAGCCCTAGCCGAACATGCAGCCATCCGTCGGGTGCGTCGCTTGCAGCCCGCCGGTGGGGCAGGGGACAAGCTGTTCCCGCCCACCTATCCCGCCGAGCGGGAGGGGCCGCCGCGGCATGTGTTCGAGCGCCGCCGCATCGACGGCCGCGAGGTGTGGTGCGTGCTGATCGACAGCGTGCAGAGTCAGGCGAACCGGATGGAGGAAGCGCTGCTGGCGGCCGCGTCGGAAACAGCGCTCCCACTGCCCTTCGTGGTAGTCGACTTTCGGGACGCGGGACTGCAGCCGCTGGAGCAGATCACGTCCCTGGATGCTCCGCACCGTGTATACGACGCCATCATTCGGGACAGCCTGCTGAATGCGGAGCCGTTCATGAGCAGCGAGCCGGGCCAGCGCCTCGCCGCGGCGACGCCGGCGGAGGCCACCGCGCTGCTGGAAATCTCCCCCGCGGCGCTGCTGTTCGGAGCGTGGCACAGCCAGGGCGAAGGCGGCGGTCTCGGGGCCAAGTTCCCGCGGGCGCTGGTGTCGGAAATCATGGGGATCGACACGCCAGTCGAGGAACTGGTGAGAGATCGGCGCACCGGCAGGACGGAGCACCAGACGGCCGGCCGGCGCACGGGCAGCCGCATCGACCCCCTGGGCGTGCTGCGAAAGGTGGAGGTGTTCAAGAGCCCGACCGCCTGGAGCACCGATCAGGAGGAAGCGGGCAAGGGAGCCAAGAAGGTTCGCCCTTCGGAGATCAACCACGGCAACATCACGCCGTCCGTCACCCCCCTTGGCGTCACCTGCAGCTATGCCGAACACCGCGCCGTGCTGACCTTGGCCGGGCTCAGGCGGCTGCGCTTCGGAGGCGGCGAACGGAACGCCGCCGGGCGCACACTCCTGGCCGCGCTGGGGCTGGTGGCGCTCACCGAGCAGGACGCGAGAGGATATGCGTTGCGCTCGCGCTGCGACCTGGTGTGTGACGGCGCGGCGGCGCTGGAGTTGGTGCACGCCGATGGTTCGACGGAGCCGGTCGAAGTCGACCGCCAGGCAGCGCAGGAACTGTACCGGGAAGCGTATGCCGATGCCGAACAGGTTGGGTTCAAGTTCACCTCGATCACGTTGAAGCCGCAACCGAAGCTGACCGAGATCGTCCGGCGCAGCCGCGAGCTGGCGTTGGAAGGCGAGGGACGCGACGACGAAAGGGACGAGTGAGTCTCGTCCTGGAAATCGAGTTCCTTACCGGTGTCTGCCGCGCCGCGCAGAGCCCCGCGAGCGATGCTCCTGATTGGCCGCCGCAGCCGGACCGGGTGTTTTCAGGACTGGTCTCCGCCTGGGCGGCGCGCGGTGAGCGCAGCATCGAGCGCCAGGCGTTGGAATGGCTGGAAGCCCAGCGCCCGCCGGCGGTCCATGCCGGCGGGTACACGCCGCGGCTGGCGCCTGCCGTGTTCGTGCCGCCGAACGATCAGCGCTCGTCCACGGCCGCGCCGGTCTATCTCAAGATCATGCCCATGATGCGCCCGCGCCAGCCGCGCCGCTTTCCGGTAGCCAGACTCGACGATCCGCTCATGGAGCTGGTGTGGTCCGTAGCGCCACCCGCGGAGCTGCTGGAAGCGCTGGGCGAGCTGGCGCGCGACGTGGGCTACATCGGCCATTCGGCCAGCCTGGTGCGGTGCCGGTTCCTGGCGCGCAGCTCGCCGGCGTCGGCGCACCCCGCCACTCCGGCCCGGCGCCGCATCTACCCCGGTCGCCTGCAGGAGCTGCGGCGGGCGTACCGCCTGAACCCGGCGCGGCCGGTCATCTTGCCGGGGGCTACCGTCCTGCCCGCGCCGCCCGCGCCGGCCCGGCGCGATCCTGACTGGCTGGTCCTGGAGGTGATCGGCGGTGGCGTCCCCGACCTGCGTGCTGCCGCGCTGGTCTGCCGCATGCTACGCCGGACCTTGATGAGCGGGTACCGCGGCATCGGCATGGCGAACGAGATCCCCGAGGTCGTGTCCGGACACACGCCGGATGGCCGGCCCACGCGCGAGCCGCACCTGACGATCGCTCCGCTGGCGTTCGTCGGCCACCCGCATGCCGATGGGCGCGTGTTCGGATTCGCGCTGATGCCCGCTGCGCCGATGGCCCTTCGTGATGTTCCGAGCCTGCGCCCCGCGTTCGAGAACGTCGCGTTGTATGATCGCTGCCACCAGCGGCGCGTGCTCGAGCTCAGGGGCGGGCCGCTGCGCAGTGGGCTCTACCTCTCGCCCGCCGGCGCGGCGAGCAAACGCTCGCTCGATCCCCGGCCGTACCAGCAGCGCGCCCGGTGCTGGGCCAGCGTGACGCCCATCGTGCTCGACCGCCACCTCAAGCGCTACGACGACGAGGGCAAGATCCGCGAGCTGATCGCTGACGCCTGCGCGAACGTCGGGCTGCCACGTCCCGATCCGGCAACCATCCAGGTCGGCAAGCACTCCGGAGTGGAAGGAACGCCGCCGGCGTGGCCGCGCCCGGGCGCGCCGCCCTGGACCGCCTGGCGCGTCCCGCCGCCGCTGGCCAGCCGCTCGCTGACCCATGCCGTGATCGACTTCGGCCGCGAGGTTGCCGGCCCTGTGCTGCTCGGTGCCGGGCGCTTCACCGGGCTCGGGCTGTGCCGCCGCCTCGGGGGCGAGCCCCACCGATGACGCTGACCGCGGCCGACTTCGCCAAGTTCTTCTGCGCCATACACGGGGATCCTCCGTTTCCGTGGCAGCAGAGGCTCGTCGATCAGCTCGCGGGCAAGGACCTGTGGCCGGAGGTCCTGGACCTGCCGACCGGAACGGGCAAGACGGCCGCGCTGGATGCCGCTGTGTTCCACCTGGCACTGCGCGCGAACACGCCGCAGCGCGCAGCGCTCCGGATCGCTCTGGTCGTAGACCGGCGGCTGGTGGTCGACGACGCCGATCGGCGCGCCCGCAAGATCGCCTGCGCCTTGTGCGACCCGACGCACGTGCCGGAAGCTGGGCGCGCGGTGGTCGGTGAGGTTGCGGCGCGCCTGCAGCAGCTCGCCGGCGCCGGGGAGCCACCGCTGGTCGCGGTGCGGTTGCGCGGCGGCGCCCCGCTGGAGCACGATTGGGTGCGTACCCCGACGCAGCCCACCATCCTCTGCTCCACGGTCGACCAGGTGGGCTCCCGGCTCCTGTTCCGCGGCTACGGGGTATCGAACCGCATGAGTCCGGTACACGCCGGGCTCCTGGGCGCGGACACCCTGATCCTGCTCGACGAGGCGCACCTGTCCGAGCCGTTCCGGCAGACGCTGCAGGCGGTACGCACGCTCGGCAGCGCGCACGTGACCGCGGTGGTCCTCACGGCCACACCAGGCGGCGACTACGAGCGTCGCTTCGAGCTCGGACCGGCGGATCGCAAGCACCAGGTCCTGCAGCAGCGGGTCGCGGCTCCCAAGCCGGCCCGGCTGATGAAACCAATACCGAACACCGAGCCGGCAGGCGCGTTCGCCCGTGCGGCCCGCGACCTGGCGGATCGGCTGCACCGCGGCGGGGTGGCTGCACCGGCGGTCGGCGTGGTGGTCAACCGGGTCGACCTGGCCCGCGCCGTCTTCGAGCGGCTGCGCGACAGCGTGGAGGGCGGTACGGTCGAGCTGCTGATCGGGCGCGCGCGCGACGTCGACCGGAGGGGGATCGAGGGCAAGCTCGACCCCTTCCGTACCGGGGCAGCGGCCCGCGCGACCGCTGCGCCGCTGCTACTGGTCGCCACCCAGTGTCTGGAGGTGGGCGTTGACCTCGACCTCGACGGGCTGGTGACCCAGGCGGCGCCGCTCGATGCGCTGCGCCAGCGCTTCGGGCGCGTCAACCGCGGCGGGCGACCCATCCGGGCCGCCGGCGCGATCTTGGTCACGACCGAGAGCCTGGCAAAGAAGGCGGATGATCCCGTCTACGGCGACCGCATCCGCAAGACCTGGGACGCGCTCACCGGGATCGCCAGGAACGACCGCGTGGACTTCGGCGTGGATGCGCTCGATCGGCGCCTGCGGCGGGCCAAGATCGACGTGGCCGAGCTCGCCGCACCGCGCGACCGGGCGCCGGTCCTGATGCCCGCCTACCTCGACCTGTGGGCACGGACCTCACCGCCGCCAGGGGCGGACCCCGAGGTCGGACTGTTCCTGCACGGCGTGCAGCGCGCGCCGGCGGAAGTCTCCCTGGTATGGCGCAGCGACATCGCCCGCTCCGACCTGACGGCCGCCGGCGTTGCCAAGCTCACGGCGATCCTGGAGCTGGTGCGCCCGCGTAGCACGGAGATGGTCACCGTGCCGATCTGGGCAGCCGCCGCGTGGCTGCGGCGCTGGAACACCGCGCGCGCGGCACAGGTCGCCGACGTACCCGAGCGCGAGGAGGACCTCGAGGTCTTCCTCAGCGAGACGGATCGGCTGGCGTTCCGCTGGGCTGGCGCTGACGATCCCCGCACCGGGCTGGTCGACGCGGCACAGTTGCGACCGGGCGACGTGCTGGTGGTGCCCGCGGACTACGGCGGCTGCGATGAGCATGGCTGGACGCCGATGGCGTTGGATCCCGTGGCGGACGTGGCCGATGCTGCGGCGTGGCCCTACTGTGGGCGCCGGCTGGCGGTGCGGGTGACTCCGGAAGTGGAACACTGGCAGCGCTTGGCGGCAGTGCTGACGGGCACCGACGCCCCGGCCCTCGACGAGCTGCTGGCGGCGCTCCCGGACGAGGCCGGCGACGCCACGGTAGAGGACGGCACCCGGCGCAACGTGCGCGAGCAGCTCGCCGCTCTTCGCCGCGCCAAGGGCAAGGTGGACTTCCGCTTCCCCTACGGCCCGCCGGACGCCGGTGCTATCGTGGTAGCATGGTACGGCATCGAGGGCGAGCCGGCGCAGGACCAACCCGTCACCGAGGACGACACGCTGTCCCATTCGGCTGGGCGCCAGGTCGCCCTGGACGAACACACCTGCGGGGTCGTGACCTGGGTCGAGCGCTTCACGGCGACGCTCAAGCTGGCCGCGCACGTCGCCGCGGACCTGCGCCTGGCCGCGCTCCTGCACGACGCCGGCAAGGCGGATGAGCGGTTCCAGATCATGCTCGCGGGCGCTGACTGGTGGAACCGGCCTGATGGTCCGGTCCTGGCCAAGAGCGGCCACCCTTCACAGCAGGGGGCCTGGGAGCGGGCCGGGTTGCCCAGGGGGTGGCGCCACGAGGCGCTGTCGGTGCGCCTGGCGACAGCCGACCCGCGCTTCGCTGATGCGCACGACTCCCACCTGGTGCTGTGGCTGATCGGGACGCACCATGGGCTCGGGCGGCCGTTCTTCGGCTTCGAGGATCCGCAGGACCGGAACCAGGGGCCGCAGTCGCTGGCCTACGACTTCAGAGGGCTCGACTGGGCGTCCCTGTTCGATCGGCTCAAATGCTGCTACGGCGTATGGGGTCTGGCGCGGCTGGAAACGATCCTGCGCCTCGCCGACCATCGCGCCTCGGAAGCCGAGCAGGCATGAGCGCCTCCGATCGGCGGCAGCATCGGCTCGTCGGGCTGGAGCCGGGCAACCTGCTCGCCTTCCTGGCGCTGCTCGGCCTGCTGCGCGCCCTCGAGGAAGCAACCCCCGCATGGCCGCAGCCACGGGTCGCCTGGAGCGTCGATGAGCCGCCGGTTCGGCCGGTCTTGTATCTGTCGGAGGCGGTGGGCAGGGACGCGATCTTGACCGCCACGGCCGCCGGCGTCCAGCGGTTGGCGGCCCGGCATGACTTTGCGCCGTACAAGAACCTGAAGCTGCCTCCGGAGATCGCTGCCGAGAGACTCCGCGCGGCCGCCGCCAGCGACAGCTACACGGCCGACCTGTGGGCCGCCCTGGTCAGTGACGCCGCGGTCCGCGAACGCAACAAGGCAACGGAGGCGGAGCCGACCCCGCTGTGCCTGATATTCGGCCAGGGTCACCAGCACTTCCTGGAACGGCTGCAGACGGTGCCGCGGCAGCGACAACCTGACCGCGGACCGAAGCGCAACCAGCCGACCATCTCGGAGACCGATTGCCTGAGCGAAGCCTTGTTCTCACCCTGGACGCGGCCTGACGCCACGTACTCATTCCGCTGGGATTCGCACGAGGACGTGCGCTACGCGCATCGCGCCACCGATCCCACTGACGCCAAGACGAAGGCAACCACTCAGCATGGCGCCAACCGCCTCGCGGCCGTCGGCTTGGCCGCGCTAACGGTGGTCCCGCAACGGCGTGCCGGCGAGGTGCGGCTGGGGGTGCTCGGCGGCGACCGGGAACCCGATGGGACCTTCGCCTTCACCTGGCCGATATGGCGCGACCCGATCAGCCTGGCAGCGATCCGTACCCTGCTCGGGCATCCGCGACTGGACGATCTCGCAACCCGCCGCGAGCTTGGTATCGTCGAATGCCGGCGCGCTCGCCGCAGCTCGTTCGGGAAGTACATGACCTTCCTTCCCACTTAAAAATGAGGCCCGGCGCCGTTGAACGCCGGGATCAGAGTCACACCGGCCGGGATCCCGCAACTGTCTGCAGGGGCAGCGTGCGGTGCATGTTCATGCTTCAATGAGGCCCGGCGCGGACGCCGGGAACGGCAGACCCCGTGTAAGGTGCCACATCGGGAGCATTTGCGCACCCGTTTGCGAGCGCTTTCCCTACAGCCGTCCACGAGAACACCCATAATCGCCGCTCACGGCGTCGGTAGGGACGTTTGGTGTGGATTTGCGTTCTGGTATCTTTCGACGCGCTGAGCGAAGTTCGTTGAAACAATTGTTTCAACGAAGAGCCTTTTGCAAAATTCCCAAGACAGCGCGAATTAGAGACCGGGCAGGCTGACAGAGGCTGATTCAACAAGGACAGGCCGGCTCGCTCCGTAATATCATGGGTTCACCAAAACAACATGATGGAGCGAGGAGCGACCATGTCCCTACGTGCAAGACTATCGACTTACTGGTGCGCCTTTCAAGAGCACCTGTTCCCGACAATCGAACAAGACCTCGGTCCCCTGGGGGAACGCTACCAGTCCTTCATCACCGTGCTCGAATTGGTCCGGGTGGAACAACATCTGCCCTGTTGTCGTACCCTGCGCGGTCGCCCGCAACAGGATCGGGCGGCGTTGGCGCGCGCCTTCATCGCCAAGGCGGTGTTCCAGATCGACACTACCAGGGCGCTGCGCGAGCGCTTGGCCAACGACCGGGCGCTACGCCGTCTGTGCGGCTGGGAGAGTATCCGCGCGCTGCCCAGCGAAGCGACCTTCTCGCGTGCCTTTGCCGAGTTCGCTGAGGGCGCCTTGCCGAGCCGCCTACACGAGGCGCTGATCACGGACACCATGCAGGATCAGTTGGTCGGTCACGTGTCACGCGACGCGACGGCGAATCGAGGGGCGTGAGAAAGCGACCCCGAAGCCGCAGGAGCCAGCCAAGCCCAAGCGCAAGCGTGGACGCCCACGCAAGGGCGAGGAACGGCCCAAGGAGCCGAGCCGTCTTGAGCGCCAGCAGGAAATGACGCTGACCGAGATGCTCGACGACCTGCCGCAGAGCTGTGCTGTCGGCACCAAGCGCAACGCCAAGGGCTATCAGGAATCCTGGATCGGCTACAAGCTGCATATCGATGCGGCCGACGGCGGGATTCCGCTCAGTTGTATCTTGACCTCGGCCTCGGTAAACGACAGCCAAGTCGCGATTCCGTTGGCTACCATGACGGCGGCGCGGGTCACCAACCTGTACGACCTGATGGACGCGGCCTACGATGCCGCCGAGATCAGAGCGCACAGCGAGTCACTCGGACATGTGCCGATCATCGATGTCAATCCGCGCAACAACAGTGCCACATTCAAGCAGGAACTGAAGCAGGAGGCGAACGCGAAGCGCACTCTCGGCCAACCGTACGCCAAGGATGTGCGCTACCGGGAGCGGTCGACGGTGGAGCGCGTCAACGGTCGGCTGAAGGACGAGTTCGGCGCCCGGCAGGTACGGGTGCGCGGCCACAGCAAGGTGCTGTGCCACCTGATGTTCGGGGTCCTGGCGTTGACCGTGGACCAGTTGCTGCGCTTGGTGAACTGAAAACCCGACTTCGTTGCGGTCACATACCACCGCTCCCCAAGCTGTTCGCCGGCAGGTGATACGGGACAGTTCTGTCCGCGCGCTGTCACCGACGCCGCATCAGACTGCGAATTCTGGCCGAGTGAGGCGCCACTGACGCCCTGACGGCGTATCCGACGAAGTACCGCAGCGACAAATCAGTCCTCTTGTTTTCACGCCCCGATTTCCTCATCAACGCTCCTGAGTTTCTGCAAAAGGCTCCGAAGCATTCTGGATGCCATGCAAGAGCCGCATTTTCATGTGTGGTTGCGGAGTGGGCGCGTGTTCACGATGACGACGCGGCCGTTTGCCAACCGCTCCGTCGCCCACAAGTGGGCCGTCAAGCAACGACCGAACAAGGCCGACCGGCTGGTGCTCGTGTGCGAGGAATGCCCGCCGGGGCGACGGTCGCAGCGACGGCTGCCACGCTGGTCACGAGTGGCCGCCGATGTCGCCGAGGCCGTGGACGCTGACCCCGCCAAGGTGCACCGGGCGCTAGTAGTCCGTCAATCTTTAATCTTTGGGTATAGGTGGCGCAGCTTGATGCGGGCGTCATCGGTGGTAAAGCGCCACTCCACTGGCCTGCTGGTCTGATTGCGCTGTTCGGTCCAGGCGCTTACTTCGTGGCGTAGCGTGTCGATGTCCGCTATCCGACGATCCAGACATTGGCGAGCCAGCACGCTGAACTCGCATTCAGCCAAGTTCAGCCAACTCCCGTGTTTCGGCGTATACACGAACTCCAGCTTGTCCAGCAACGCGCGCGCCTTCTCTGGCGCAAAGGTCTTGTACAGCGAGGCCCCGGTGTGGGTACTCAGGTTGTCCAGCACCAGCGTGATCCGTTGCGCCTGCGGAAAGTCTTCTTCCACCAACCGGCGCACCCCTTCGGCCCAGGTCGGCGCCGCATGGTTCGGCGCCACGTCGGTCCGGCGCCAATCATCAAAGGGCGCGTAGTACATCAGCAGATGTCCCACCCCGTTACGCTGGTACTCGGCGTCGTAGCGGGCTGCTTGGCCAGGCCGCAGCCCTTGCGGTGGCCGCACCTCCTGTGCGCATTGCTTGCTCGACTCGTCCATGCAGATTACCGGATGCGCCGCATCGTACGGCCGGGTATACACTTCCAGGACGTTCTCCATGTTGCACACGAAGGCCGCGTTCTCCTGCGGCGGGATGCACCACATCTCCTGGCGCCACGGCTTGAGCTGATTTTTTTTTCAACACTTGGCGCACCGTCTCGTGTGATATCGAACGCACTATCCGCCGTCGCTTCAGTTCGTCGCACAGCATATGCAGAGTCCACCGCGCCCGCCCTGCTGGCGGCTCGCTGCAGGCGATGGCGACCAACTGCGCTTCGCCCTCGCCATCCAGCACCGTAGCCCGCTCGCGGCTGCGTTTGCGCCGCCCCAAGGCCGCCTCCAGTCCCTCCAGCACACAACGCTGGCGAATCTTCTCGACGTTCTGCACGGTGACTCCTACCTGACTCGCTACCTGGGCGTCGCGCCAGGCAGGCCCCTCTGCTCCCTGATCCGCCAGCAACAGGATCTGTGCATGCCGGCGCCGGTACGCAGCTACCGTTCCTTTCTCCACCAACGCCGTGAGTTGCTCACGTTCTGCCGGCTCCAAATCGATAATGTACAGCTTCTTCACTATCACCCCTCCCAGTGTGACTGTGATGGTCTACGCTATACATCGACATCCAACCGTTTCATCTTGAGACACTACTAGTGGCGGCGGTGAAACATGAAAAGAAGCAGCGCCGGGACCCGTTCGGAGGGGTAACCCCCTAAGACTTCCTCGGCGCCTGCTCGCAAGGCTGCGTGCCGTGGGCGCACCAGTGGCCGTCCTGGTCGGCGCGAGGCGGGGGCGGACGCTAAGGGGCCGGCACGCACGAGCGAGCGCTTGGCAGGCACCGAGTGCCTGGCCGCGCTGGCACACGCCGGCGCCGAGTGCCCACCCGACCACATTCCCACCCGCACGACATGGGGACCTCGTGGACCGGCGCATCATGCCGGCGCTGCGGGTGGTAGGCCCGACACCGGAGCGCGAGCGAGGGATACTGTTCGGCGGCCTGATCGACGATCGTCCCCGATCCGTAGAGCTGTCACTGTTCCCGGAGTTGGAGCCGACCCGGCACCGCGTACCGCACGACGTCCTTCAAATGAGGCCCGGCGCGGACGCCGGGAACGGCTCTTCCCGTGAAAATACGGATGACGAATACGGCGACGCTTCAATGAGGCCCGGCGCGGACGCCGGGAACGGCAGACCCCGTGTAAGGTGCCACATCGGGAGCATTTGCGCACCCGTTTGCGAGCGCTCCCCTCTACACTTGCCGTCGGCGGCCAACGAAGGCTGTATTGAAGCGATGCACCAGTCCCGCCCTGGGGCCAGGTATGATGCCGGCGTAGCGCGAGCGCTCCTGTGCCGCAGGGGGGCGTGTAGCCGGCGGTCGCTCCCGTGCTCCCCGCTCGATCAGGGCGGGGCCTCATTGCCACAACAGGTCGTCCCGCGCGAAGCGCTCAGCGGCGCTCTACGACCTGTGGGTATCATTCCTTCGTGCGTGTCTCTACCATGGGTGCCACAGGGGGGACTCCACATGCGCTGCAGCAAATGGTTCAAGTTCCAGACCGTCCTGGGAGCGATTATCTTGATAGCGCTGCTCGGGGCCTGCTCTAAGGGGCCGGGAGGACCGCCTAGCGAGCCTGGCCAGCCTCTGAATTGGGCTGATGTGGTAGAGGACGCCAACCTGGCCGACTCCATCTACGCCATCGGCTTCATTCTACCAGGAGACTCTTTTTGCTCAGATGTGGAGGACTTCTGCCCAGAAGAGGTCCCAGAACAACTCTTCCTCTTGCTCGGCACCGGGTTCGTCGCTCACTTCGCGAATACGCTCTGGACCAACGCTCATGTCGCGTTGGCAGTACCTTCCGTCTTGGAATGGATTTCCGCCGAGACCCCTGCTATCAAACCTGTTGTAGTCGCTGTGCGGGCTGGTACTGCAGTCGGCGGTACTCACACGTACCGGCTGAACATGGATGCTGTCCGGGTCCACCCGGAGTACGTTGATCCTTTCCTAGACTCACCAGACGCGCCGGCCTCACTTGACTTCTCTCCCGACCTTGCCGTGTTCCTCATTGACGATGCGTCTTTTCAGAATGTGCCATCATTCTTGCCCCGCAGCTTCGCTACCCAACTGCGGGTCGGGCAACCGGTCGGCACTTTGGGGTTCCCTGGTGAGCTGGCGCATCCTTTCGAAGTGGGACCGATTGCCACCTTCAAGGACGGCACCATCAGTGCGTTACGCCCGTACTCCGTGGAGACCCAAGTAACGCCAGAGAACAGCAAGCTGGTACAGTTCAACCTCGGCCTGACAGGCGGCACCAGCGGCAGCCCCGTCTTTGACCACGAGGGCTTCATCGTAGCGGTATCCTTCGGTGGCGTCGGAACCATCGTGGTCGATGAGTATGGCGATCTCGTGGTGATCCCTGTTGGCGACCTCGACTTCGGTATCCGGGTGGATGAGGTGTGGGACTTGATCGACCTGATCGAGGCCGACGCGAAGCCGCCAACAGCAGGCTCCAGGGTCTACCCCCACGCCACCTACCGCGCTTACCCGGAGGACTGAATGGGCATCCCGGTGCGGGCCGCCGTGCTGTTGGGATCGGCGGGAGACCGTGCTCGTGATAGCCATACCGATCTGCGGGGCCTGTTCCCGCCCGACCGGGGCGGGCCTCATTTAAGCCCCCATGACCGTCTCCTCCTGGCGCACAGCTCGCGCCGAGGCGCGCCGCCACGTCTGCGGCTTCGCCTCAGTAGGCTCCGCTTCGGTTGACGGTTTCGAGACGATGGGTACGATGGGTCTCTAATCGGTATGCACGACGAGGGAAAGGAAAGATGCAGTTCAACCGAAAGCACCTGACGACGATGGCCCTGGCCCTGGCAGCCTTCGCGGCTCCCGGCCTGCTGGCGGCCGACATGGCCGCCGCCGATCTGGTCAACACCGGTGGCGAGGTAATCGGCAAGGCTACCTTCGAGCAGACGCCTACCGGCGTACTCATGTACGTCGCGGTGACCGGCCTGCCTCCGGGTCCGCACGGCATCCACCTGCACGCCGCCGGCTCCTGCACCCCTGACTTCAAGAAGGCTACCGGACACATCAATCCGGACCAGGTGGCGCACGGGCTGCGCAAACCGCGATGGCCCCGACAACGGCGACCTGCCCAACCTGTACGCGGCGGCCGACGGCTCCGCGAGAGCGGAGTTCTTCACCACGCGGGTCTCGGTAGCCGGCGGTGATATGCCCGCACTGCTGGACGAAGACGGCTCCGCGGTGATCATCCACGAGCTGCCCGACGACCACCTCTCCCAGCCCATCGGCGGCGCCGACTGCTTTGAATCTACCGGTAAAAGAAATACGATCTCTCTGTACCGATCCTGTTCCGTTAGATTCTTCAGGGAGATGCACATGGGCACGAGCATCAAGCTCTCCGCCATGGAAAGCAAATGCTCCTGAGTATGTTCCGGCAAACCGCAAGTTCTGCGTATCGATGGCTTCGATGTCGAAGCTCTGGCCGCCCTGGATTGACTTGTCCTCGTTGTGATACGAGATGCCGATAGTCGGCGCTCGCGAAATCAAAGCAGCGAGCGCCTTCGCTTGGAGTCCATTGTCTCCAGATTCCATGGCGGCAGCGATTGCAATGTCATTCAGGCGTTGATCGTCGGACGCGAGGTACAAGTCGACCGCCATCTCCCTCAGGCGCCGGTCATCGGAAGCGAAAGCCAAGTCTATCGCCATCTGCCGCAGGCGCGGGTCATCAGATTCGATGGCGTCGTCGTAGGCGGCAACACGCTCCATAGACGTCCCCGAAGCGAATGCCTCCTGCAGCGACTCAAGAGGAGCATAGCGAGCCGCCCTTTCTCTTTCTTCGGCGGCCGCGACCTGCTCGGCCACTTCTGCTGCCCGCTGCTTCTCCGCCGCGAGCGCCTCGAGCGCGGCGGTAAGTTCTCTCTGTGCCTCGGCTTCCGCTTGGGCCTCCCGCGCTGCTTTCAGCGCGGCGTTGCTCGGCGTTTCAGCGGCGTCGGCAGCTTCAGCCGCCGATTCGGCGGCTGAAGCTGCCGGCACCGCCAGGCGGGAACGAACATCGGGGGCTCGCCGGGGATCCCGATGCCGGCGCGGCGCGAGCGCTCCAGTGCCGCCGGGCCCTAGCTGGGCGTCTACCGCATCCGTTCATGGCTCGCCAAGGCAGCGCTCGCAACCAGTGGTCCAGGTGCTTGCCGTGCCGTATCCTGGAGCGGGCCGGGGCACTGTTCCCGCCCGACCGGGGCGGGCCACGTATCCGGATCAGCGTTACCACGTATCCGGATGGCACTGTTCCCCGCCCGACCGGGGCGGCCTCATTGAAGCGGTGGTATTTTTGGGTACGAACTTCTGATGTATGACCTGCCTTGGATACTCCCGACGTCCGTAGGGATCGCGCTGCTCGTGGGGCGCGTCGGCGCCGACTGGCGCGGATCGCGCCGGATAAACGGGCACCACGGCGATATGCTGATGCCTACGTGCGCCGCAGCCGGTGGGGGATTACGGACCCCCGCCGGTGATCCTGCTGAACCATAGGGGGACGGCTGATGCGCCGTCGCGGCCGCGGTGCTGACCTGGGTGGTAGTCGGCCAGCTCAAGGAAGTACCGGAACTTCTGAAAGATCCCAGCACTTGGCTGCGTCCTGGCGCTCACGCTGGCGCGTTATCGGTCCCCGCCACCAGGTGGGCCGTCTCTCTCTCTGCGTGCACACTCAAAAGGTCCGTGCGTTGCACACAGCGTTGTCCACAGATTGTTCGTCTCCCCCTCCCCCGGCACCCCCTCCCCCTCATCCCGGAACCGGATACCGCCACCGGATGTATCAGCCCCGGGCTCCGGATGTTGCTAGATCCCGGAAAACCGACCGTAGGTGGTGAGGGAACGGGGAGAGTCCCGCCCGTCCCGCCCGTTTGGGCTTGACCGTTCAGGATCATCTCCCCGGCAGGCACCGCAGTATGGAGCCGGGTTTTCGCTGGCCGGCACGTGGCTTATCGACGATCCGTGGCCACGTCGCCGGTAGTCGGATTACAGGAGCCGGTGCGGCTGCTCCTCGCCCGCCTCTAGCCCCCTCGGGGGACCGCCACCGGGACCAACCTCAGTCCGACCGGCAGCATCGCCTACGGCGCGCCCGCTAAGCGTTTGGCCCGTGCGTACCGCAACTCTGAACCCCGTACACACGGGGCCGACGGCGCGCGACAGATACCTGCGTATGGCGTTGACAGTGAGTGCTGTGTTTGGATAGCTTGGCGTCCCGCCCGGTTGACCGCCGGTGCGGTCTGCGGTAGGCTCTTGGTGAGCCGGAAGGATGCTCCGTATCTGTGCCATACGTGGTGTCCGCCGCGGACGGTGCGTCAACACCTCCGCCGGCTGCCGGTCATCGTAGCGTACCGTACCGATCCCCTTCAACCCCCCGTCCCGCATCGTGCGGGCGCGGGGGGGGGAGTCGGCCCCGGAGTCGGCCCCCCCCTCAATCGACTCGCCGTCCACATCGGCTCGTAGGTGCTCCGATTTCACTCCCCCAAATGAGGTCCAACGCCGGGATTACCGCAACTGTTCGCGGTGAGGGGGCACGGGCAAACGCTGCATGGGACACGCGGTAACGCTCCGCGCCCCAGGAGGACTAATGAGGCCCGGCCCTGATGCCGGGAACGGGCTTCTCTGCCGCTGGAGAAGCTGGTCATCTTCACCTATGGCTTCAATGAGGCCCGGCCCTGATGCCGGGAACGGCGCATCGAGCGCGTCTGTGGGCGATCTGGTGAGCGCGCTTCAATGAGGCCCGGCCCTGATGCCGGGAACGGCCACGGGCTGCTGGAGGGCTTAGTCGCGCGGCTGGAGCAGCTTCAATGAGGCCCGGCCCTGATGCCGGGAACGGCAGACCCTGTGTAAGGTGCCACATCGGGAGCATTTGCGCACCCGTTTGCGAGCGCTCCCCTCTACACTTGCCGGCGGCGGTCGTGGAGACGCTGCAGGTCGTTGGCCACGACGGAAGTCTGTAGCGCCGGGGTCGGTGCGGATCACCCGAGGGGCGACAGAAGAGCCAATATCGGGCGTCAGCGGCCCCTGACGATACGACCGACAGACCGATGCGAGGTCTGGTATGATGGAATCACGATGGGAGACAAGGTTTCACCGGTAGTCCTGGTTCCCGGAATCACTGGGTCGGCCTTGCACGACGAGTACGAACTGCCGCCCGAGGCGGTGTGGACCGTGCTCAAGCACCAGCACGAGCGCATCACGCCACACCCGGCGAATCAGCGCTACGAGCTTAGTGAGCCGGCACGAATCACCGCCGGCGGCCCGTTCCCGATGGTCTACGAGGAACTGATCGAGGAACTTCGGGATGAGCTTTCAGAGGATCAGGAGGGACCAGTGCCGGTGTTCCCGTTTGGGTATGACTGGCGTATGCCACTGGACTGGACTGAGGAACGCTTGGCAGCGTTTGTCGAGGAAGTGATCGAGCGCACCCTCTTGATGAAACCCTATCGGAACGACCCGGTTTTCTGCAAACATCCCACCGTCAGCCTAGTTGGTCATTCGATGGGTGGCCTGATCATCGCCGGATATGTCGAGCGCAGCTCGGGCCTGCGAGTCGACAAGGTTGTAACTCTGGCCACGCCGTTCCAGGGCTCCTACGAGGCGGTTCTGAGGATAGTCGCTGGGACGAGCCTCCTTGGGTTCGAGGCGGGCAAGGCCCGGGAGCGCCAAGCGGCACGCCTGACCCCGGCGCTCTACCATCTGCTCCCGAGCTTCGGGGGGCTCATAGTCGATGAGCGCGTGGAAGCAGATCCCTTCCGCCTGTTCTACCCGGACGCTTGGCAGCCAAGCGTGGTCAAGGGTATTGAGAAGCAGGTGAGCGATTGGGGCATTTCCGACGACGTAGACGTAGGCAAGTTGTTCCGTGCCATGCTCAACGAGGCGAAGGCTCACCGTAACCGGATCTCCCAGGTAATCAAGAACGACTGGCTGGCAATCGTGGGCGTCGATAGCGAGACGCGAGTCGCGCTCAAGGTCAAAAGCGACAATGGAATGCCGCAATTCCTACTGAGATCCGAGGAGCGGCGCAACTTCTGGAATTCGAACAACGAGCGTTGCAGGTACGATACTGGGGATGGAGTCGTCCCCCTCAGAGGTGCCATTCCGCCGTTTCTTGACGAATCGCGTATAGTGTGCGTCATTCCCAAAGACTTCGGTTACTGGGAGGAGTGGAGAGATCGCGCGTTGGCCGGTATCAAAAATCTCCACGCACTGCTGCCCACGATGAACATGCTGCACCGTCTTATCATCCGCTTCCTTCTGCAGAAGGAAGACGGCTACGATAACACTTGGGGCCGGCCGCTGCCGGGTGTCGAGAAGTGGAATCCGCCGCTGGAGTTGCAGCAACCCTGAGAGCCACGAGGAGCCGGCACGGGGCTGGCCGGTAGGTCGTCGCGGCACACGGAGGAGGCGCCCTTCTCGGACGCCGGTGGCATCGCGCCAACCCTTTGCCCGCTGACAGAGCCGCTACGAGACCAACAGCAGCACCGGCACCAGCGCAGCGGCGTCAAGCCGGTATCCCCCGCGTCGGTGACCCGAGAGCGACAGAACGGCCCGTTATCGGAAGTGGCGTTTGCCCGCGGCTCTACCGCCTCCGCGCGACCGCACCGCGTGGGGGCGGGCCGCGCGGACAGGATCGGAATGGATGCCCGCTCCACCAGCTTGGCCAGGGCCGCTGCTGTCTGTGACAAGCTGGCGACGGAGGATACACTGCGGCACCAATAGGAGAATGCTATCGCAGCCTCGTCGCGTCTGACCTTGCAGACCGGCGAGGAGCAGAAAGTCCCGGCCATCGCATTCAGGTGGTGAATGACGTGCACGACCTGGCCGTGTGGACGCTGCCAGATGTTCCCTCCAGGACAGTCAACTGCCGTTCACCGAGAATTACTGCGCCTGCGACCCATGAGTTGACGGGCACTTCCGAATGTCGTTAGGCTGCTGGTTGCGATGCAATCAGTGATAGGTTTGACGAGCCTGATGGCCACGGCACTCATTCTGCTTGGAACAACACCGACGTTCGCAGCGTCCACCCCGGAACCGGTGGATGACCCAGATGAACCAGTGCGTATCGGCCGCTTCGGCGAAGCGCCGATGCTAGCAGCACTCGTCGCTGCCGGAGAACTTCCACCAGTGGAAGAGCGTCTGCCGATAGAGCCATCGGTACTTGTTGCCCCTGAGATCGGGCGGTATGGTGGCACGGCGAACGTGTTCGCCCTTGATGAATCTCCGTGGAACGACCTCATGGCAAACCCGGAGCTGGGTCGCTACATCCTTCAGTTTTCGGCAGACGGTAGCATCACCGGTGACAACGCCAAGGGCTACGATCTCAACGACGACAGGAGTAGCTTAACTATCCACCTGCGTGAGGGTACGCGCTGGTCGGATGGTGAACCTTTTACCGCCGATGACATCGTGTTCCGGTTCGAAGATATGAACTGGAACGAGCAGGTACGAACTTTGAACGTGTACCCAGAAGTGACGAGTGTTACGAAAATCGACGACGACGCGATACGCCTTGGTTCAGATGGCCCTAACCCTCGCATCATTATGAAGATGGCCACTTGGCAGGGCGGTAACTGGACGGCGTTCGCACCGAAGCACTACCTCTCGCAGTGGCACATCCTCTACAATGACAACGCTGAAGCGCGGGCTAGGGAGGAGGGGTTCGAAAACTGGTGGGAGGCGCTAGCCGAACGTGATGGCGCTTCCGGCACTAAATACGTAGACAATCCGACGTTGCATCCATGGAAGCTCGTGTCGCGCAACTCACACGTCTTCGAGCGCAACGCATACTACTGGCGAGTTGACAAAGCGGCAAACCAGCTTCCCTATATAGACCGCGTGGAGTCTCGCGTCGTGGACCAGGAGGTATACACACTCAAAATTTTCAGTGGCGAAGCGACTATAGCCTACACTCACACCACGTTAGACAGTGTCGTCTTGCTCAAGCAGAACGAGGAACGGGGCGGTTACAAGGTGACACTAATCCCCGACTTTATTACTGTCAGTCTCGCCCTGAATCTCAACCACACTACGCCATGGCGGGCGCAGCTCTACCAGGACGAGCGCTTCCGTCACGCGTTGTCCCTCGCTATCAATCGTGAGGAATTCAATGAGATAGTCTACCTAGGCCTCGGTACGCCCCGGCAGTCGACACCGATCTGGACGGTATCCAAATCCGACTACAACCCCGAGTGGGAGCGGGCGTACGCAGGATACGATCCCGATGAGGCAAATGGGTTGCTCGACGAGATCGGATTGACCAAGCGTGACGCGGATGGGTTCCGTTGGGGATTCGGAGAAGAACCACTGGTGCTGGTGATCGACTACCGGGAAGGCACTTTCCGAGACGACTCACTGGAGCTCATCAAGGAGTACTGGCAACAGATCGGTATCAAGGTCAAGCTCCGTTCCGTGTTGCGTGGTGAGTTCTCCAATCTAAGCTGGGAGAAGGAAAGCAACGATCACGATGCCCGAGCCCTACCGGTCAACAGCGAGGAGATCTTCGAGTTCACGTGGGGTGCCCCGTATCATAGCTGTTTTCAGTCCCAAATGCCTGAGAATTCCTGGCGGCCTTGCGGCGCTCAGTTCAACTGGGCGTTTGACTGGGGTAAGTGGATAGCCGCCCACAATGCTACCATGGCCAACTTCGACCACACGATGCCAGGTATCGAACCCCCCGAGGCTATAAAGACGCTTGACGTATGGACCCGCGAATGGGTAAACACCGATTTCGGTTCGGACGAGTACTTAGATCTCGCCACCAAGATCTTCAATCTGCAGGCGGCAAAGCTGTGGACTATCGGTGTCGTCGGTGAGGCTGTAATTCCGTTAGCCGCCAGCAAGGTCTTGGGCAACGTCCCGACTGCATTTATGCCCGGAACCGGCCACCCGGTAAGTTTGAGCTTCTATGGTGACCAACTGTTCTTCAAGTAATCTACAAGTGGTATTTTGGGGATAAGAAAGGAGTTGGTTCGTTTCGCGCTAATCTCAGCTCGGTATAGTTTATAGTCAATTGGTCATCTCTCTTTCGCCACGGGCACTTCTCGTCGTCTTGTATACACGCTCGCACCAATGTAAGACGATTATTTACTTGACTCAATAAGTGCTGCGAGTACGAATCCGCCTGATTTTCTAACATCCTCCATGCCGCATGGTAGGCGGCGTACGCATCGTTCAAATGAACCACTTCGTTCTCGGCATCCTGCTCTGCAAGACTTACTAGTGCAGCGCCAAGATTGTTCTGGATGATCGCAAAGTTGATCGGAGACGCCCCGTCCGGCCAACTATCCCGCACCTCTTGATAGACCTCAACTGCTTTCACGTAATTTCCCAGAGCATCTAACGCATAGCCCAGATAGCTCTTGGTCATCAGGAGACATCGTGTGTCCTTGTTGCATTCGTTCTCTGCATCATGTAGGGCTTGAACGGCATCGTTTAACTTATCTGGTTCGTGCTTCTCTCCGATCACTATTAAGGCAATTCCGTGGGCCAATAGGATCGCCCCGCGAACCTCGTGACTGGCGTTATCGAATTCTGCCCTGCTCGTCCATGCATTCAATACGTCTGCCAACGTGCGAAGACGATCTACTTGGTTTTGGTCTGTATCCATCGCAAAGCGCACTACTTGCGATAGTACGATCACCTGCAACCAAGATCTGAAAGCACCAGACAAGTCCGGATTGGGTTGAAATTTTTGTGCTTGGTCGAGGTAGATAGAACTGATCACGATCTCGGAGTGTGGCCACTCAGAGAGTTGTTCGAGTACTTTCTCGTTAGAGACGAAGTGCAGTTTTAATCCATCACTCAAAACACCTCCCCAGATCAGAAGATTGCCATTTCGTTTTTTGAGCCAACGCCTGGCTTTATCGTGCTCTTTCGAGTCATCTGTGCGATAAGTGAGCTTCAGTTGCCTCCAACAAAGTGATTCAGTTTCTATTCGGCCATCTTCCTGTAGCGCGGTTAGAATAGATCTCCTATAGGAACCATTTGAGTCGCCCTCAAGGCGTGGCAAGAGCACCTTAATGGGGGAGCCATTTGAACCGCGACCCGAGAACATCTTTACTTCGCACCAGACATCAGCGGGAGTCGGAAGAACACCGGAAAGAAGCCAGGTTACAATAGCACCACCAACGGCCCCCAGGAACCATTTGAAGGCTGGATTTATTCGTCCGTCATTCTTCGCCACGCAGTGTTTCTGGCTATCTTGCCGTTCTCCATTCTCTCCTGTAGCAGAACAACCCACAACCATAAAGCTCAGCAGAGTAGCCGGGGATGGTTAAGCTTGGGGCCGCGGGCGGCCACGCTGCCGATGCGGTGGATGAGCAGGTTGCGCAGGGAGGCGTCGCGGTCGGGACGGTCGAAAGCGAAGTTGGTCGGGCCGCACAGGGCGCGTAGCCCATCCAGTCGTTGGCGAAACTCCAATCGCAGCTGTGGTATGCCTCTCGTCCATGGTCTCGCCGTGGGTGTAACACTCCGGATACTCTGGCACCTCTGCTCAGTAGCCGCCTTCCTCAGCACGGTATACATTGGACGGTCACCATCGAGTTGCCCCTCTAATCGCGTCGTGAGGTGCCATGCGGTCCTCCGGAAAGGGAGCGGGGCCGATCGGCCGCCCTGTGGGCCGCCATGTAAGATAGTTTGGCGAGGTCGGGTACTCGTCGTCAACGCTGGGCCGGACAGCGCACCCTTTTGACGGCAACTTGTCTCAGTTAGACTCTCCGTCACGTTCGCGGTCAGCACGCGGCACGGCCGCCGTCACACGCGGTGCGCACCGCCAGCCATTCAGGACCAACCATGTCGCAGTGACAGCGACCGGTCAAAAACGCAGTACTTCACGTGCCACGAGAAGGGGATTGGGCGGGTCTATGATCGGCGTGTTGATCGCGCTACCAGGCAATGGGCTCCTGGACGATGTAAGTTCCCGGCCGGCACCGGGTGGGAGGGCATCATGATGCACCTGGTTTTCAAGTGGTGGGCCGGGGACACGTTGGATCATGTGTACCGCTACGCCCCCAACTACGGCATGACAAACGCTTGGGATCAGAGGAGCTAATTAATTAGCGGCCCCTGGCGTCCGCCGGCGAACGGCGGCCCCTCGAACCCCGCGGCGCCGCCGGTGGCCCCCAACCCGGCGCCGCCGGAGAGCACGACATGAGAACGAATCGCCAGCCTGCCCCCCCCTGGGAAACATGGCACTTTCCGAAGAAGATGTTCCCTGGGGAGGGGCTGGAGAGAGACCATGGAGCGTGCGCCAGTATGGGCGCTGCGTATTTGGGTGCCATAGGTAACCTCCTACTCATGCTCGACGCCTCATTGCTGGGCCACCCGGCGCCGCGATCCCGCCCTTCGGGGCGGGCCTCATACATACGCTAGCGCCGTGCCGGCAGCCGTTGCCCCTCCTGCCGCCATCCGGCCGCAATGCCCTTATTGCTCTCAGTTCTCACTATTGCTCTAATTTCTTGAACAACATCCAGTAGTTCCCGTAGGGCTCAAGCTCAACGTCCTCGTTGCTCTCAGCACGGGCGTTCATGATGGGAGGCTCGTGCCAAGGCCACGATACGCGTATCCCGCCGTCGGTGCCGGGCGCAAACGCTGCACGACCTACACCGTCCCACCACGGTCTATCTTCTTGATCTTCCCGATGCCTCGTCAGCTCGGTGAGATTGATGAAGTAGTTCTCCAGGTCTAACGTGCCCTTGCCGGTGATGTGGAAGCGCCTGCCGTCAGGCAAAACCTGCAACAGCGAGAAGGTAGCATCCGGTGAAATTATCAGGGTCCATGTCGACCCTTCACCTTCCTCAAGTAACGTCCATGTTCCAAACAGATCCGCCACCGGCAGAGCATCATGTACGCGCTCTAGCCTCGTGAAATCTCGTTCTTGATGGTCACACGTCCAGCACTCCACAAACAGGGCACTGCGCCGAGCGTCTCCCCAGTAGTACTTCTTGGCGACCGATCCGTCCTCACCAGGGTGCCAGCGCTTTTCGATCATCGCGTCGTCAGCGGTCCAGCCTCCTTGATGATACCAGTCATCAACTGTCTGTCCCTCTGCGTCGTATAACGCAAAGGATTCGATGAAGCGCTCTCCAATAAGCGTCAGCAGCATGACCTCGGTCAAGGTGCGACCGTCTTCGATGAAGTTGTGGGTAGCCCGCCAGGTACCCGCTAACGTGGGCAGCGGCTCTGGCTCCGGCTGCTCTTCCATCGTCGGCTTCTTCACGGCCCCGGTGCACCCGGTCAGCACGACCGCCGCGACGATCACGGCGACCGCCATCATCCTATAGATCATACGATTACTCCTTGCGCCTCTGGCACTATACTCCTACTGACGGAAGAGTATAGAGGACTTGTGCGTCCAGCAAAGGCTGGCGCGTTCAGCGGGGGATAGACCCGCCGGGGTAAGAGCCAGAGCCCTGTAGTTTGGATGGCAGGGAGGAGAGGAACCGATGACCTGAAGCCCATTGACACGACCACCGTAAGGGGTGGTCGGCGAGTTACCGGACCGTAACGAGAGTGAACGCACAGGTGGCCTCGAAAGATAGAAGGCCCGGAGGCTGAGTCCTCTAGTCTTGGACGAAAGCATGGCGTAGCGCAGACTGGCTGAGGCGCTACGGCACTCCGGCGGGGTGGTAGCGACGGTACGGTGACGAGGACGCGCTAAGCAACTGGAGAAGCCCTCCTCGCCCCGTTGAGAAATCGGCGGAGAAAAGGTAGGCCGTATAACCGGCAGCACCGGGAAAACGGCTGACAGGCGAGAGGGTGGCGGAGGGGTTGGTAGTACCGGGGAGCCGGGTAACGCCGGTGGAGGGAAGCGGCCCTGCTGTCGGTAACGACTTTGACGACATGGGAGGCAGAGGCGAGATGAGAAAGGCGCCGATCAAGCTGCGGGACCTGAGGCGAAAGATATACGTGAAGGCGAAGGCTGAACCTGAATGGCGATTCTGGGGCCTGTTCGGGCACGTCTGCAAGCTGGAAACGCTACGCGAAGCATATGCGCTGGCCAAGAGGAACGATGGGAGCCCTGGGATTGATGGGGTGACGTTCGAAGCCATTGAGGCCGGTGGGGCGGAGAGTTTCCTTGAGCAGATACGTGAGGAACTGGTGACGGGCGAGTACCTGCCGCTGAGGAACCGGAGACAGGAGATACCGAAGGACGGGGGCAAGGTCCACGTGCTGGGGATACCTGCGATCCGGGACCGGGTGGTGCAGGGAGCGCTCAAGCTGATAGTGGAGCCGATTTTCGAGGCTGATTTTCAAGCGGGGTCGTATGGCTACCGGCCGCGGCGCAGTGCGCATGCAGCGGTAAAGCGAGTTGCGGAGGCAATCGTGAGTAACAAGACGCGCGTGATCGACGTTGACCTGAGCAGCTACTTTGACAACATCAGGCATCATCTGTTGCTGGAAAAGGTGGCGCGGAGGGTGAATGACGGAGACGTGCTGGCGTTGCTCAAGAAGATCCTGAAGGCGAACCGGAAGAAAGGGGTGCCGCAGGGCGGGGTGATTTCACCCTTGCTGAGCAACGTGTACCTGAACGAGGTCGACCGGATGCTGGAGCGGGCCAAAGAAACGACCCGTGAAGGGCAGTACACGTATGTGGAATACGTGCGCTGGGCGGATGATCTGGTAATTCTTGTGGACGCCTATCAGCGGCACGACTGGCTGCTGGCAGCGGTAGACAAACGACTGCGGGAGGAATTGGAACTCCTACAGGTAGCAGTGAACGAGGACAAGAGCCGGATGGTGGACTTGGCGAAGGGCGACAGTTTCGGATTCCTGGGGTTCGAGTTTCGGCGCGTGCGCAGTCTGCGGGGAGTGTGGCGACCCCAGTACAGCCCGCAGATGAAGACGCGGAGCGCGTTGTTGCGAAAGCTCAAGAAGATATTCCGACGCTATCGATCGCAACCGGTGGGACGGGTGGTGGAGATCATCAACCCGATCCTGCGCGGGTGGGTGAACTACTTCGCGATTGGACATTCGAGCCGGTGCTTTGGTCGCGTTCGCAACTGGGTGGAGAAGAAGATACGGCGGCATATGATGCGCGCCAAGAAACGCCAGGGATTTGGTTGGAAGAGGTGGAGTAGGAGCTGGCTGTATGAAAGGCTCGGACTGTACGGTGACTACCGGGTCCGGTGGCCGGTGGCTGCTGCGAAAGCGCTCCCGACGCGATAGGCCGCATAACCCTTGACGTGAAGCAGGCAGGAAAGCGTAGTGCGGGAAAACCGCATGCTGCGTTTGATGAGGCGGGGGCTGGAAACGTGATTATGGGAGCCGGACTGCGGACCAACGCGAAAGTGGTTGGACTTTCCACCGGACCCTACCGTCGGCGCGCCAGTCCTCGACCCTACCGCATAAACTGTGCGTATCCAGCAAACTAAGCAGAGTGTTTATTCCGTATATGTTACAGGATAATCAGTAGGTCTAGCGCTTCCATCGCTCCGTCGCAAGACGAATGGAGACGAGGTGGACTCAGGGGTCGTACGCCGGGTCCGAGGAGGAAGGTCGGTTGAACACGTTCCTGAGCGGCGGCGGTCGGCACCCTGTGCTGATCGACCTGCCACCCGACCTGGCGCCGGTGATGGCCGACCGGCGCCGCATCGTGCAGGTGCTGAACAACCTGCTCTCCAACGCCGCCAGGCACTCGCCCGAGACCTCCCCAATCCGGGTCGCCGCGGAGCGCGATGGCGTTCACGTCGCAGTCTCGGTCTCCGACGAGGGTCGGGGCGTGGCGCCCGACCTGCTGCCCCACCTGTTCCGCAGGTATGCCGGCGTCGCTGCCCGCGCCGGCCAGCGCGCGAACGGAGGGCAGGGCCTCGGGCTGGTCATCTGCAAGGGACTGGTGGAGGCGCACGGCGGCCGCATCCAGGCCGAGAGCGGGTGCCCTGGCCAGGGCACCCGGTTCACCTTCACCGTGCCCGTTACCGAGCAGCCCCGCGACTCCGAGCCGGCCGGCGCCGGCCGGCGTCCGTCCAGCTCGTCTCGGGAGCCGCGCGAGGCGGCCCGCATCCTGGTGGTGGACGACGACCCGCAGACGCTGCGCTACGTGCGCGACGCGCTGACGGCCGCGGGCTACGCGCCGCTGGTGACCGGCGGCGATGCGGATCTGTCCCACCTCATTCGGACCGAAAAGCCTCACTTGGTCCTGCTCGACCTGATGCTGCCGGGGACCGACGGCATAGCGCTCATGGAGAGCGTCCCAGAGCTCGCCGAACTGCCGGTCGTGTTCATCTCCAGCTACGGACGCGACGAGACCATCGCGCGGGCGTTGGAGAGCGGCGCCGACGACTACATCGTGAAGCCGTTCTCGGGCACGGAGCTCGCGGCCAGGGTGGGGGCGGCACTGCGCCGGCGGGCACAGCCGGAGGCGTTCGTGTTGGGTGAGCTCGCCGTCCACTACGAGGAGCGCCGGGTAACGGTGGGCGAGCGTCAGGTGGCGTTGACCGTGACCGAATACGAGCTGCTGCGGGTGCTCTCGCTCAACGCGGGAAGGGTCACGACCTACGACACGCTGCTGCGGGAGATCTGGAGCGGCCGCGCCGCGGGCGACATCGATCTGGTGCGCAACTTTGTCAAGAAGCTGCGGGCGAAGCTCGGCGAGGACGCGGCGCGGCCGACCTGGATCTTCAACGAGCGCGGCGTTGGCTACCGCATGCCGAGGCGGGGGAGCCGCACGCTTACTAGCAGCAGCACGGGGCGTCGGCGACACCATCCCGAGGTCGAGGATTGTCCGGCACCATAATATACGGAAAGAACACGCTACTGGAAAGCCGGGATACGGACAATTTATGCAGGGTCCTCCTATCATCAGAGAGAAGCTATCGTTGATGACCTCGGGCAACGTACCGAGATGACTCAAGGAGTGCCAAATGAACAGGATCGACGAGGCAGAGATCGATGCTTTCACAACTGACCTGCCGAAGGTGGCGGCCGCTAAGCGCAAGTGGGAGGCTCCGACCGCTGGCGTCGTCCATGACCTGCAAGGTCCGGATGCTCAAGCCGTGACGATGCTGCCGGCGCCAGAACTCGGGTCGGACGAATTGGCCTATGAGATGGCGGAAGTCTACGAGCTCGCACTACTCCGCGATGTTCCCCTAACTGACTTCAGCATATCAGTCGACGACGACTCGAAGGTCAAGCAGTCGAATCGGCCGGCTGAATAATCTCAAACGACAGGGAAGGCCGCGCAAGACAAACAACGAAGGGGAGATCGATGCGCAGACTGCTTTCTCGCCATCTCGTGTGCTGCGTCTGGCGTGCAGTTTTTTTGGCAGCCCTCTTGCTGCGTCTGACGCGGCAGTCCTCGCAAAGCCATTTCGCTGCGTCAGGCTCGTAGTTTTCCATCTCCCCGGTGGGGTCCCCGGAGTAGCCGCTCGGGGGCACCGGAAGGCGGCTGCCCGGACGGCGAGCCACGAAGGGCGCACCACGGCCGACTGCGGGGTTTCAGAGCAGGTTTCGGCGCCCCCAGCCGGCCGTGAGGCCAGGCTCGAGGGCGTCGGGCTTGCGGATCTGGGGCCGCGGGCCGTGCCGCAAGGCGGTTCAGAGCCCTGGGGGAAGGATGGCTAGCTGGGAGCGACAGAAGGGCGATTATCAGAAGTCAGCGCCCCCGCTGGCTGGATCGACCTCACCATACCCCGTGACGCTGGGCATGCGGCAGGTGCGCGTCCTTTCATGTACATGAGCGGCCAGGAGCCACAGTCGCACACGTCCAGACGGCCCGGCGGGACGACAGGGGGCGTCGCCTTTTGCACTCGCAAGACCAACGTCCGCGTGGGACTCGCGGGCCTATTAACCGTTGTCCACTGCAACCTCGCTGGACAGATCACTCCATGCGTCTCTTACTTCACTGACCCAAAGCCCGACATCCTCTATCATCGCCTTGATAGCGTCAGGGTCAGACCTACTTGACCAGTTACTCATCGTAAGGGCATTCATAGCAATTCTCGGAATACTACTAACCACGTCACTTGGTTCGGCAGCTTCTTCAAACGCCGCGAGTGCCTCTTTCAAGCTCGTGCGCTTCGCCTCCACTTCCTTCTGGTCTGACATTAGCAAATGGTACTCAATCCAGAGATCCTCGAGAGATAAATTCTTGAATTCATCGCGTTGATAACCACGACCACTTGGAAGCGCAGAATTGCCGTATCCAGATCCTCCAATCCACACTGTAGCGCTCTCTCCCGTAAGGGGAAAAGACTCGATTCCGCCGAGATCTGACACTACGGATAAGAGAACTGATGTACGGAAATAATTTTGAATAGCTTTCCCACTTTGCGAGAGAGTATTATCAACTATGATACTATGAAAATCGACGTCATCTAGCTGTTCAACAGCTCTCCTGGCTACGTCGTGAGCTGAAATAAACGTGTCAACTTGCCCAACACGGAACGAGATCTCACGGCTAACAACCGATGCCCGCTCGTAGTTCAGCGATCGTTTCTGCCTACTCTCGCTGACATTAGAGTATCCAAACGATATCGCGCCAACAACAATGGCCGAAAGAAACCATATCACAATCGGCTGGCTCGCCTTAGACCATATTCCTCTCAGCTCCCTACGAACCTCCTCCCGAAAGATCTCCTCAGCGCGCAAATGCGCCTTTACATCATCGGAAAGCGTGATGTTTCCCGAGGAACCGCCCTTGTCCTTACCGGATGCCGCCATATATTCTCCCCTCTGGTGGTATACCGACACGAAGGTGACCGATGAAGTGATCGAGCGCAACCGAAGCGGGGCGGGCCTCATATAGGGGTGCCGTGGCGACGTGCTTGTCCCGCGCCCACCCATCGGGATGGCGTCCTGGACCGTGATCCAGGCGCCGGTGCCGCACAGATCGAGCGCCTTGGCGAAGTAGTCGGCCGTTTCGATGTACTCGGGAGCCGGCACGGTGCCGGCCGGCCGGTCAGCCTTCACAGGCGTCACCATTCTCGACTGGCGCAGCGGCGTCAACCCGGTTTCTCCGCGCCGGCGATCCCGAGGGCGACAGAAGCACTCTTACCGGAAGTGGCAGGTCACTCGGCGGTGGCTTCCGGGGGGCCCTTGGGCGCCGCTGCAGGCGAGCCGTTGGTGGGACGCCAGGGGCCGGTCAATGCACCCTCGACGCGGGCAACGCGCTCCGCCAGGGCGTGCAGGTCGCGGCGCACTTCCGCCAACTCAGTACGCAACTCTGCCACGTCGGTGCGCAGCTCGGTGCGGGTACTCGCCAGGACGTCGGCAACGGCGTCTATGCGTTGCTCCAGGCGGCGGCTCTGCAGGGGCGCAGGTGACGGTAGGACACCTACAACTACGTCTACGTCCGCCCTCACCAGTCGCTCGGCCAACGCACCCCACAGTTCCTGTTGATGCTGGTATACTCCCCCGACCCCCCCTTCTGTCTCATAGGTCCTGAACGAGTCCAGGCCGTTTGACAAGTAGCCATCTCGTCACGGCAACTGCACAGCGGTAGGTAGAGGATTCCGGTATAACCGAGTACAGTTCCAACCAAGTGAACACGATCGAGAGGTTCATGCGAATGGCGGTCGACTGCGTTCGGCCCGCAAACCAAGGCGCCAGGGAGGTCAAGATGACCCAACTACGATACACGGCCGCCGTGCTAGCCGTTGCGCTCATGTTCGTAGCCTGCAACAGCGGACCCGGCAAGTCGCCCGAGATGACCCTGAGTCCTCCGGAGTGGCTACACGGCAAATGGATGTCACCCGCCGTGCCGGGGGCAGTGGTCGAGGTCACGTCGGACAACTGGATCGACTCCGTGACGCCGCTGGATGTCAAGATGTCCGGTTATGATCTGGTGAGCAACGAACGCTCCTCCGACACGGCGTATTCGTTCTCCTACCCGCTGGACAACGACGTCTACGAGGGAGTGATCACGTTCCTGGTGGCCAAGACAGACACCGGAATCACGATCCAGACAGCCTTCGATCCATCTCACCCGGTGTTCGGCACTGAGTCGTCAGTGTTGCCCTTCACCCGAGTGCCCATGTAGCCATCGTTCAGCAAGTCGCGGGCTATCGTTCATAGACTGCATGGCACGCGCTCCCCGGATCCTACTCGCTTGGCCTGGCTCGCACCACCCCTTCGGTCGTTTCGCTCTGCCTGCCGGTGGCGAACCGACCAGCGCAACGGCTTGTGCAGCTGTCGCCGAGGGACAGACCACCGCTTATCGGTGGTTCATGCTGGCCAACGCGGTCCTCTTCGTCAACTGGCCAGTCGTGCCGATACTGGTGAGCAATGACGGCTCCATACACGTGCATCGAGACAACGACGCGCCGGGTCGTGCTCGCTTTGACATGAGCCCTACTGGGCGATGGTCTCGCCGAAGTAGGCGAGGCGGCGGGAGGTAGGGCCGTCACTGGCGCTATAGATCCTTCAACAACTCCAAGAATCTATCCCTACTAATCTCTGCCGTACGGAGATTACTATGCAAGACATCTCTGGAAAGCTGTTTTTTGCCCAGCGGTATCACGATAGGGCGTACAGCACCTATCTTCGTCATGATCAGATGTGAACCGCTGGTATGTCTGATGCTCCAGCCACAAGCTTCACATACATTTTGCAACTGCTCAGAGCTTATGAGAGGTAGCTTTGGCATACGCTCCCTGCTCTTCAACATCAGTGATCGGAATGGTCAAGGGATCAGACGACCGTCGCTCTTCGCGATGGAACCCACGCTCCTGCAAGACTTGGTTAAGGGTGCCTATCTCGTAGCAAGTTCCCAGAAACTGGCTCACCGCCTCATGGATGTTTGAGATAGCTTGCTCTTCGGTATCTCCTTGAGAGTACAGATCGAGCGCAGGGCAAACCGATACCCACTGTCTTACCTCGTCGTCGTATCTGACTCCTATCCGAGTCGCTATCTTGAAGTCAACTGAGAGAAGCTGGTGGGAGGGTTCCGTCATTCTCTACCCCTTATGCGAATAGTATTACCAACCGCTTGGCACTAATGTCAAACGTTCGGCGGAGGCGGCAGTATGAGGCCGAGCGGGGAAGCCGACTGGCGCCTCCTTACGCCTCGCGCACCGCTGAGACGCTCCTCGGTCTCCAGTGCGCGCGCCGGCGCCGACGGGCCACGCGCCGGCATCGAGGGCTGGGACGAGCAGCGGTGCGACCTGATGCCGGCACTGCCGGGCGCGAGGGCCGGGTGATGGCGGACCCGGGGCCGTCTCAACCCATAGGATTCTGTAGCGACCGCACGATCCGGCCCGCCAGGGGTGGAGCCGGGCGTCCCGTTCGCCGGCGGGCCGCCACGGACCGGGGTCACTGCGCAACTCGTCCCAGGCGCTGGTCCAGCCGGCGCCCTTGCGTCATCCCGCGCGGGGGCTGACTCAATCGGTCCGGATCCGGCCGAAGCTGTCCAACCTCCGAGCCGGCTGTTCTGTCGAGCCCCCTGCACCTGCCCGCGGCCGGCAACTTGGCGCTGGCGCGCGATGCCCTGCAGAGACGCCAGTCTCCGTTGACCTATTCATCAGGCGAGAACATACGATCACGTTCCGCAAGGATGGCTACCAGGTATGGCCTGCGATGGGCTGAACCACTTGTGTGTCGATCGAACGCCGCTAACCCCTCGGGTGGGGTTCTCTTTCGATTAACATCTGCGCGACCTTTCTCAGGATGTCCGCCGTCTCTCGACGATCCAACTCTACCATCCATTGTTTATCTCTACTGGTCGCCTCAAGAACTGACTTTTGTTCATCCCATCTTATGGAGGCCGTGACTGAATCGTCACATTTGTACCCGGATCCTCGCAGGCCGATCTTCATTGGTCGCCACTCCTTCGTGGCGGAGTAGTCTGGCGAGGTCGGTGCGCACCCGTCAACGGCCGCAAAAGGCTGGGGGCCACGACGTGCGCTGCCGACAGGGCCGAGTTAGCCCTGCGGGGGATCCCCGGTCGGCTGGCGGGAGGCGACAGAACGGCCCGATATCGGAAGTCAGACGGTAGTAGAAGGCGGGTCAACGGCGGTGGGGCGCCGCCCAGCGCGGGGCCGGCGCGCCTACGCCGCCAACCTGAGCGTGCGGCGCCTCGGTTGCCATATCGAGATCAGTTCCTTGTCGAACGCCTGGACACCGACACCTGGCGAACGGCCGAACGCCTCAAACGCAGGTGGATCGCAATGGACAGTTCGATGATGGCATGCGGTCAGCGTCTTAGCCCTATCCCCTTACAGATTCTCCCATCTGGACTGTCTGGACACGGGAAATCCCCTACCACGAATAAGCCTGTATTGACCAATTGCTCGACCACGTCATTCGTGGCTTGTTTCGTATTCGGGTTGGTGGGTAGGTTGTTGCGTAACCATACGTCCAATGACTGAGGTTTCGTATGCTTGCAAAGGGCGCGCTCTTGCTGTCCCTGTATGATGTAGTCTCGGCCGCTTGCGAGAATGTGATCCCTGAGCCCTTTGGCAACTTGCATGTCAACGATAGTATCCGTACGCACGCCATCGAAGGCAACGAAGAAGAATGTCAAAGCCTCCCGCGACGCCCGCCTTGCTAGCTGAGTTTCTCTCGAATCTAGCTTCTCCCCAGGCAAGCCAGGTGTTCCACTCTGTTGCTGCACGGTATCTAAGTAGCGCTCAAACTCCCGATGAAGTTCGTTCCGGAAGATGTCCGCAGTGCGGGAATCCTCTGGGTACTTGAGCGATCGTCTCGCTACAACCCCTGCCACATGACAGAACGCCGCCCAGCCATGTAATTCGTATTTCTTCATCACGTTATTCCTCTCGAACTGGCGCTCGGGATCCGCCGCCGCCGCTCTGCCGGCGCCGCGGCCGATCGAGTAGCCGGCGGCCATCACCTGGGCGCCGGCACTCGACAGGAGTCCATCGCCCGCCTCCAGGCCACCGGTTCCGAGAGGGCGCCGACCGGGAGATTTCCAGCCGGCGCCCTACTTCTGTATGCTGGTCCGGTATCCCGCACCGGTGGTGATCTTAAGCACCTCCGGGTAGTGGGTCAAGTTGAAATCTTCGGCTGGTAGGCGTACAATCGGTCCCCGCTCTTGCTGTAGTCGATCGGCAGCGCATCCTCTGGATGATTTTCCGCGTGGCGCCGATGCTTGTATACCCGCGAGTGCACATTTCTCAGGATGTGCTCTGGCGTGCTCGACTTCGTTGTCCAGCCGATGCGGTGCATGATCTTGATGGCGTCGGAGAGGTGGATGTAGTTCCCTACCCCGCACCTCTTAAGGGCTTCCGCGAACCACTCGGCCGTCGTCTTGCGCTCGCTCATTTCGGGCGTAGCCCTTTCACATAGTCGGCCATCACCCTAAGATCCTTCTCCATCTCCTGGCTGCATCGTCCACAACCCCTTCGTAGTCTGGCACCTCCACGCCACCTTCCTACTTGACCGTTTTAGAACTCCGTGGTCTGGTGGATGGTGGTGGCTATATGGCATCCTCCTGGCCGTCAAGGATAACGCAAAGGTCGGCCGAATAACAACCCTATTATAGGCTAAGAATGGACCATACTTGACGCGGAAAGGTAAGCTATGTTTTCCATGGACCCTGAGAACAGGCTCGCGACTTGGTTCCATGCCGGGTCGCTGGTCGAATACAACAGCTCCACTATTGGTCCCCGAGCGTCTGTCGGGCTGCAGTTACCGAGGGAGCAACATCTTTTTTCCATTACCCCCCCCCACAACGCCCGTTGCTTCGTTCCTGCTTTGCCGCCCCGGCGGGAACTTAAGGGGGGTGCCGTGATCCTGCGCCTCATCCCCAAGGGCGACATAACGTGCTGTTACCGGAAGTCGCTGCTGGTCGCGCCCTCGGGCATCGGGTCCGGCTTCCAGCTCTCACCACGCAGCGTGACCAGGTGCCCGCCATCGCGTGCCGAGCCCTGCGGGGCGGCTACCAGCGCCTGCCATGTCTTGCCGGATTTAGCGACGATCTGCACCGTATCGCCGGGCTCGACGGGGGTATCGACGATGGCGCCCCAGGCGCGCTCGCGGGCGTCGCCGTGGCCGCGATAGACGGGATAAGGATGGGCAAACGGCAGCCCCGCTGCCAGCGCGTCGGCCACGGCGTGGAGCGGGGCGCCGCGTGGTGGGCGATGCCGGTCGCCGGCTGCGGCTGACTGGCCGGGCACCGTGGCGGGTGCGCGTGCTTGCACCAGCGCCACGCGCAGCGCAGCGCCACAGCCGCACCGGATCTCCTTGCGCAGGTCGCGTGGCAGCCGCGGTGCGCCACCGCAGGACGGGCAGCGCAGACGTAGGCGCGGGATGCGGCTCACGGTTCGGCCTCCCCCTCTGGGAGCACAAAGGCAAGGCTTACTGATCGCGCGGCATGGAACACCGACAAGTTTACGCCGGCGCCGTTCTTCACCACCCAGACATGCCCGTCGAAGCTGTGCTGGCTGGCGTGGGAGCCCGGTGCGACACGCCCGTAGTAGCTCCCAACGCCGTCTCGATCTACCCAGTAGTAGGTAATCTCAGAGTCGGTGCAGTTCACGAAGATGATCGCCGTTTCGCCCCCCGATGTCCTCGCAACGTACTCGCGCAGGTCGGCGGGTGGCTACATGAGTGAAGGGCTCGGTATGGAAGGGCTCGGGCATCTTTGCCCAAAACCGCCTTCCTCAGCACCGATTTAGCGCTCACCGACCGTGGCGTTTTGCACAGCCCCCGCGCGGGTTATCCACAACCGACCCAGGGCGAGGCAACTTTTTCCACAGAACTCCGGAGACCGCCCCCGAAGCAGCCCCCCCGACCTAGGGATAGGTTCATGTAACGCTTACCCCTCCAGCAGCGGCGCGTCTCGGTGGACGATGTAATGGACCGCTCGTTTCGTCAGCTCGTACTTGGCAGCGAGTTGCCCGTAGCTCATGCCGGCTGCCTGGTCGCAGCCCGGCGCACCTTGCCGGATTTCACACCGCGGCGGCTTTGCGCAGCGGGGGAGTGATCTGCAGGGCCGCCACCACTCCACGTCCAGGTGGCGACGTTGTAGGCGACCTTGCATGCCTCCCACTGTTCCAGCGGCACCGGAAACCTCTCGTTGTTGTGCAGCGCGTAAGCGGTAACCCGCTCATACCACGCTTGCAGGCTCTGACCTCGATCCTGCGCATACGTCCACCAGCGCACCACGTCGAACAGCGCGTTGTTGCGGCCCGGCTCGCGGATGGTCTCCAGCAGCGGGAGCACCTTGGGCCGCCCGGCGACGATGGCCGGCCCCTGCTCGATGGGCGCGTACTGCGCCGGCAATTCCACGCCGGCGGCCTCGAACAGATCGACGGGGAACGGGAACAGGCCAGGCGCGTCCAGCGCCGTGGCGAGCCGTTCGATGGCGTTGTCGTACAGCACCAGGAAGCCCTTTGCGGATCGGTCGTCGTAATAGCCATGCCGGCCGCTGCGGCGCCGGGAAGGCAGCACCACGCGGGCAGGGTAGTGCTCGAACAGATCGGCGGGGTCGCCCTGGTCTACGTCCAGGGCCGACGTGCCGATGCTCGCCGGTATCAGGCCGATGTTCTTCCCGTGGTCGACATGGAACTGCACTACCTCGGGCAGCGGGCGCCGCCGCTGCCACCCGCGCCAGAGCGGCACCTTGCCGGCGCACAACACGAAGTGCGCGCCGCGGCGGTGCAACGTGGTAATGCCCCGGTCGATCATGCGTTCGCCGCCGCGTCTCCCGGCGCCTCACAGCGCTCCCGCCGATCACCCTTCGGGCACTTCCACGGGCCGTGGCCATCGCGCCACGCTTGCTCACGTATCGTGGTGCCGGCCGGGAAACCCGACAGGTCTGTCGCGGGTCTATTGCGGCGAAGCGCAGCGGGCCAACGCGAACGGGAGTCGAGGGCCACGTCGAGCGGCCCAGTCGGCCGCCGGCGGGAAGTGGGCCAGCTTTCGCGGGCCACGGGTGCCGGTCGAACCGGGCTGATCGCCCACGGGTGGGCACCTGCCGCGCCACGTCGACCTGTGCTGCCGGCGGGATCCCGGCGATGGCGGGGCGCGGTAGCGACCGATCCCAGGGGGTATGCCGTGGCGGCCGTTGCGCAGTGTGCGCTGGATGATCCGTCCCTCAGTCGTGCCGCAGCCGGCGCACCGCGGCGTCCGGCTGGCCGTTGAACAAGTCGCCAGTCTCCGTGTCGGGCATGGCGTCGGGGTCTTCGTGCACCGCTGGGTGCCCGCCGGCAGCAACGTGTAGACGATCCGCCCGCGTGCGAAGCGCCTTTTGCACCCGCCACTCAGGCGACGAGTCCGGATGCTCCTTGCCCAGGCTGTAGATCTGGTCCTCCATCCCCGCCAGCTCTTCGGGCGTCAACGGTGGGTCCTGGGTCGCCGCCAAGCGCTCCAGAACGCCGCGCTCTTCCGGGGTACACGGGCCAATCTCACCAGTCGCCGCGCCGAGACTCACGGTCGCCCTCAAGGGGGTGCCTTCGCCGACTACCGGCGCTTCCGCCTCCTCCACGGCGAGCAGTCGCCAACCCCGCCAGCCGCGAACGTTCTTCCCGTCCACCCTGATCTGCTTAGGCTTGGGGAGGCCGGCGACGTGATCGCATAGCACCTTGCTGAGACGCTGGTGAGGGATGCCGTCCGCCGCGGTAGCTGTCCTGGAGTCCTCCTCGTTGTGCTCGCACCATGCGTGCCATACTGCCGCCACCGTCAACACTTCGCCGCCTCGCACGAGTCGGCGAGCAAAGCGGCCGATCTCTCCAACATCTTCCACGATGCGCTCGGTGGTGGACTCCATAACTGACGGTGGCGCTTCAGGTGGAGATCCTGTCGTGCCTTCGCTCGCAGCCTTCACCAAGCGGGCGAGTAGCGCCGTCTGAAAATCCGGATCGTGAATTCGCACCGTGTTGAAGTTCTCGATCACGTCGTCCGGAGGTATCGCGGGATAGCGGAGCGTGCGCAGCCTCCGGCGCATCCCCGCGTCCTGCAGGCTAAGGTGTGCTTCCTGACCAGTGTTACAGGACAAGAACATCGTCGCGCTGACCGGATCGGTTCGCGGATCCTTGTACTTTGGTTGCCACGTCACCCCGGCGCCGTCTCCTGACCAGTCTTTCATGAGCTTGTGGTTGAGGCGCGCCGGCTTCACTTCGTCGAACAGGGCAAAGCGGCGAGGTGGAACCATCGCAACGACGGTGGGCGAAAGTCCGGTTTCGCTCTCCACGGCGCCGCGGCGGTGCTCGAGCAGACCCGCCGACGGCACTCCGGCATACGGTCCCAAAGTGGCTGCTATCGCGGCCAGAAGGCCGCTCTTGCCCCCGTTCGGCGGACCGACCACTTCGTAGATGCGGCCGCTGGGCGATCCGCGGAGCGCGTAGCCCAGCACCAACCACCACCACTCCCGCTCGGCGGGCGGCAGGTGCGCGAGCAGCCGGTCGACAGCGGGGTGGTGGGCGTCCGACTTGAACGGGACCGGCGTGCGGTGCGTGACCAGGTGTTCACGGCCTTCCTCTGGCGTGAGCAGTTCGCCGGCATGTAGATCAACGACACCGTTTGCAGTTCCGAGATAGCGCATCTTGGCATCCAGCTTAGTTTCGAGGTCCGTAGTAACGCCGAAGTCCAACCCATCATCGTTGATCCTCCTGTAGCTGTCGTGGAGCTTCGCCAGTGACGCGGCGGCGGCAGCGCGCACGTGCTTGAGTTGCCTTGGGTCGAACAACGGTCGAATGCTGCGCAGCAATCCCGGCACCGCCTTTTCGTCCATCCCCTCGTCCAGCGCCTCGCGACGAAGGGTGTCTCCACGTTCGAACATCCACTGGAGCAGTACCTCGTCACCTCGAATCCAGACGCCAGTCTCATCGACCACGTATAGATCAGAGAGAGAACGTTGTTCGTTGCGCACGACCAGGAGCCGGGCGCCATGCTGCAGCAACAAGTGAGTGGCGGTCCCGTGCGAGGTAACGTCGTAGTGCGCTTCGCGGTCCAGGACGGCAGTATGCTTCTTCTTGCCCAATTCAGAGCCTCCCTCGCTTTCCCCCTCCGTTGTGGGCGGGCTTCTCTGCTCGAATACCGATTAGAGGCCGTACAGCGCTCGAAATGGTTGTAGCAGTACACGCTTCTCTACATGGTTTCAGAAAACATATCAAGCTATCGCAATGTATGATATGGCTTCCTGTGAAAGCTGTTACCTTCGTTTCAACTGCTACCCGTAGGATAGTTGCCGCGGCTGCCGATCACCTGGCGTCGCGTGCAGTTGGGAGCCACTGCCCCTGATCGGGGCCCTGGCGAACCTCCCCCAGCTTTCCATTTCCTGATTTTTTTTCTGGCCCGGTACCCCCCTGATTTGGAAATGGGACTCAGAGGGGGGCGTGAAGGGTGTTCCACCCCCCTCCGACGGCGCGCCGGGAACTGACAGGGGGGGGCCGGGTGGGGGGCCGGGGGTCCCTGCGCCCTTCGCGTTTGCCTCCACACACGGCGTTCACCCCACGCCAACGGCCGCCGGCGAGGGGCGCGCGGGGCGCTGATGGCGTGTCGCAGCCCATGATCGGCCGCCCGATGAGCGCTGAGCGGGCCATGAGGGCGTGTCGGGCCATGGGGAGAGCCGGCCCTGAGCGCTGATCGGGGCTGAGCCGGCTGCCGATCGGGCTGCCGGCAGCGCTGTGGGGGCTGTGAGCCACCCTGCAGGCGGGTGACGAGGGGCAGATCGCGGCCGATGCTGGGCCGATGGCCGCTGAGGGTGGCCCCGCGGGGCGGGTGATGGCGCCCGAGGGCGGGTTGACGGCCGCCTGGCGGGTTGCTCGGGCCGGAAACGGCCGCCAGTCGGCGCTGCCGGGCCACGTGGAGGGCATTGAGAGCCACGGCGAGCGACCTGCGGACGCCGATGCCGGCCTCGCGGGGCGGACCGGCACCGGCTGCCGGCCGCTCAGGGCGCTGTCGGGTGGCCGCCGGGCCGCCGGTCGGGTTCGAGACCGTGCACGTGGGCCTGGCGCGAGCTGCCGGCCGCCCTGAGCGAGCCCTGACCTACCCGGACGAGCACCGGCCCATGTCGACCTGCGCCGCGCACCCGGCGCGAGGATCGACGGGGCGCGCGCGGTCAACGACCGATTGACGTGCACACGTCAACCGGGCCTGCCGGAAGCGCCCCCGGCACCGGGAGCGCCGCGCATGACACGCTCCCGGCAGGGCCGAGCACGGCCGCGGGGCGGTTCGAGTGCGGGTGGAGGCCATCGGAGCCGCGGGAGTTGAGCCGACACGGGCGAGCGGGAAGCGTCGCGGGGCGAAAGGACCGTGCAGAGGGCGCGCAACGGTGTTGCACGGCCCGGATCAAGGAATCTGGACAGATAGTGCAAAAAAGTGGCTGGGCGGTGTTGACTCTCTCCCGAATACTTATGACAATGTATATTGTAGACATTGGTCTACGGGAGGCAACCACGGGTCGGCAAGCGAAGGGCTAACCCACACCAACAGCGCACGGCGGCTATGTGACCCCACTTCGATCCGCGCGAGGCGACTTCGGACGGCGAGCGGCGCACCACGTGCCGGCCGATAGAGCGCGACCACGAGAGGGTGGACGGGGTGCAACCAACACAGACCGACAGGGCGGCGCGCGCGCAGGTGCTCGCACTCAGCGACGTGGTTCAACTCCACGGCGTGCCGCATTTGCCCCCGCATGAAATGAGCGCGGGGCAGGAGGGATCGAAATGGACGGACGGACCGTTTGGGTACAACCGGGCGACGTCGCGGGGCGCATCGAGGCCGGCCACGTGGTAACGGCGACGCGGGAACTCAGCGCGTGGTGCCTGAGGGGCGACGACGGCAGTGAGCCGGTGCCGGCAGGCACCGCCCTTGAGATCGTCGAGACGCGCGGATGGGGCGCAGCGATGGCGGAGGAACTGCCTGCGCTGAGCGAGGCGGACGACGCTGAGAGTCAGGCCGCCGACGCCCGGGCGTGGCTCGCAGCGGGGCTTGAGCTTCAGGACCTTGGGCTGTTCGAGGTTGTGGAGACGGTGCCTGAGTGCACGGCTGACGGCGACATCGTGATGGTGGACCGCGCCGTGGGGCTGCGCTCGTGAGGGTGGGCGACCACGTGATCGTAGGCGGGGGGAACGTTCTCCCCGTCTACGGCGCACTCGACTACGCCGTGGCAGCCGCCCGGCGGATGGCCCTGGCGCGGATACCGAACAGCCTGCGCTACGAGGTGCGGGAGTGGGCGGTGTTCCTGCCGGCGTGCCGCTCGAACACGGCAGGCACGATGCTGGTCCGTGGCAAGGGACGCAAGGTGCGTTGGTTTCCCGCCGGCCGTGAGGCTGCCGGGTTGCAGGGGGTGGCAGCGTGACGTTGGCACAGACCCTGAACCACAGCGACAAGGACGACGCGCAGCGGCTTGAGTGGCTGCGCGATCATGGCGAGCAGATCGGAACGCAGAACGGCACCACGACGTGGCGCATGGCGGACGGCAGCCGGATGCAGCGCACGGCGGTGATGGGGGCAGCGTGCTACGGCACGCTCCCCGCCGCGAAGGGCGACATCGTTGAGAAGAGGCGGGAGACGGTTCCCGCCTCCTGCACGCTCAACGAGCGCGATGCGGTGCTCGTGACGGTCGAGGGGCCGAGAGTGACGCGGTACAGGGTGCAGTGCCGGAGCGCGAGCACAACGGAGGACGGCAGCAGGTACATGGACACGCAGCACACGGCGTGGTTCACGGCGTACCTCAAGGCCTACGACGCTGCTGAGGCATGGGCGTACCGTGGCGAGATCCCCAAGGGGGACTGCTGCTGATGGCCGGCATCGACTACCGAGACGCTGAGACTGGCCTGCGCATCGTCGACGAGCCCTACCCCAACGGGGTCAGGGCTCGCGCCGTCTACCGGGGCGCCGAGCGGATCTACCACGCCTACGGGGTGGACGACTTCATGAAGGGCTACCGGGCAGCGAAGGCAGAGCCGATCGAGGACCTGGTGCACGACCCGCGCATCCGGGACCTGCACGTGCTGGAGGCGGCGCAGACGCTGCTGGAGGAACGGGGGCTGAACCCTGAGGACGTGGAGGTAGCCATCGAGGCGATCCGCAACCCGAAGCGCTGCACGCTGTGCCGTTGCCACGCGACGGGCGAGGTGTACGGCTTCGTGGTGTGCGAGTACCACGTCGACCACACCGAGGATGATCCGCCGTGCCCCAAGTGCGAGGCCTACGCTGAGAGGGACAAGCGATGACGTGTGATCGCCTTCGGGATCCTGCGATGACCCTCGCTGCCATCCGTGGCGACGGAGTGCGCCTGCAACTCACCCGCGAGACCGACCGCTTCACGGCCGCGCCGCGCCGCGTGCTGATCTACAGCCGGGGCGAGCGACGCGCCGTGGTGTGGCGCAGCGACCAGACCCTGCTGGGCCGGCGCGGACGCCCGTACACCGTGATGCTGCTGCGCAGCGACCGCGGTACCTGCCGCCAAGTGTGCCAGCCCACGGTCGCCGCAGCGCTGGACATCGCGCGCGGCTGGGTCACCAAGAGCATCGTCGAATAGGCGAAACGCGCCCCCACCCTCCCAACGGGGGCGCTTCGTGCCGAGACTGGCCGCCCGGCGCCTGAATGAGCCATGGCCAAGGAGGGTTGTCGTGAACAACCTCAATTCTGTCCTGATCGAGGGCAACCTCGCCCGCGAGCCCGAGCTGCGCTACACGCCGAAGGGCACGCCGACCTGCACGCTGGTGCTGGCGTCGAGCCGCTCCTACAAGGTCGAGGGCGAACGCACCGAGGAAGTGTCGTTCATCGAGACCACCACCTGGGGGAAGCTCGCCACCGTGTGCGACGAGCACCTGAAGAAGGGCCGCGGCATCCGCGTCGTCGGGCGCATCAAGCAAGAGCGCTGGGAAGACCCGGACGGCAACGCCCGCTCGAAGGTCGTGATCGTCGCCGAGCAGGTGGAGTTTCAACCAGAGCGGCGCCAGTCCCGCCCAGAGACAGAACTGGCAGCCGCTTCCAGCTAACCCGTATAGGGGAGAGGCGGGCGGCCCCCTCAGAAGGGTCGCCCGTTAACCCAGCGGCGCAACCATCTCAAGCATTGCCGCGGGTTGGAGGGATCGTAATGCAGAACCATCGGGGTTCGCAACGTCGGCGTCAGGAGCGCCGGGAGAACAAGCGGGTCGAGCGCACGCTGTTGACCGACATCAACGCGCTGCGCGCAGCCCGCGAGCGCGCCATGGTCGAGACCGCGCCCATGGCGAACCTGCCCACCGACGAGTGGGAGCGCAGTGTGTGGGGGCTGGACGATGAGTAGCGCTCTGCGAGAGGCCATCCAGGATCTGCGCCGCGTACTGTTCGACGAGGATGCCAGCAGCGGCGATGTGCGCGATGCCGCCTACGAGGTGGTTGATGCGTGGGACGCGATGCAGACCTCCACGCCGACCCAGGCGACGGCGGAGTACTTGACGCGGCTGCTGGACACCCTGCCCCAGGGTATGGCCGAGACCTGCCGGCACACGGACGCCGGCGACGTCGGCGTGGTGCCCAACTTCAAGCGCACACTGCTGGCGTTGAACAACCAGGTGCGCCGCTTCCTGAGGACCGAGGACGTGCAGCGGTACACCCGCGACCTGCACCGCAACACGGAGCGCGCGTGATGGCGGCCAAGCACCACGTCAAAGCCAGCATCATCAATCTGAACCTGCTGCACTCCACCAAGCAGGCGGTGCGCGTCACCCCTGCCAGCCAGGATGCGCACGCCGAGATGATCGCCAGCATCCGCGCCCACGGGCTGCTGCAGCCGCTGGTGGTACGCGCCGAGGGCAACGAGTTCTACGTGGTGGCCGGCAACCGCCGGTACGCCGCGCTCCTGGCGCTGGTGAACCACGGCGATCTGGAGCCGGACGCCAAGATCAACTGCACCGTGCTGGACAACGGCGACGACACCGAGACGGCCCTGGCCGAGAACACGGTGCGCGTCGCCATGCACCCGGCCGATCAGGCTACCGCGTTCGTCAAGCTCGCCGCCACCGGCGCCACCGCCGAGGACATCGGCAACCGCTTCGGGTTGCCGAAGCGCACCGTGCAACAGCGGCTGCGCCTGGGCACCCTGGCGCCGGTGATCATTGATGCGTACCGCGACGGCGACATCGACCACGCCACGGCCCAGGCATACGCCACCACGGCCGACACCGAGCGGCAGGTGGTCGTATTCGAGGGCTACCGCGGTGAGCGCTGGCAGCCCCGCGCTGAACAGATCGTCCGCAAGCTACAGGAGAACCGGATGCGCTCGGACTCCGAGTTGGCAGCGTTCGTCGGTAGCAAGGCGTACCACGACAACGGCGGCGCCAGCGAGGCGACGCTGTTCGAGGATCATTCAACCTTTCTCGACGTGGAGCTGGTCGAGCGGCTCGCCCAGGAGAAGATGCAGCGCGCTGCGGACGACATCACCGGCTGGAAATGGGTCGAAACCAGCCTTGCCGAGGACGCATGGGAGTTCAGGAACTCGTGTGGCCGGGTGTACCCGAAACCTGGAAAGCCAACCGAGGAAGAAGCCGTAGCGATGGCAGAGGCGGAAGCGTTCTGCAATCCGTTAGAGGACCTGGAGTGGGAGGATTTTACGCCTGAGCAGCAGGCCGAATACAACCGCCATGCCGAGGCGCATAAAAAGGCGCAGAAGGCGGTTGCCAACCGGCGCACCTACACTCCTGAGCAGATGGCGCACGCCGGCGTGCTGCTGCACATCGACAGCAACGGCAAGCTCGAAAAGATGGAGGGCCTCGTCAAGAAGGGCGACCCCATGCCCCCTGGTGACGAGCGGTCCAGCAGCAGCACCACCGGCCGCGACGACGGGAAGAAGAAGGAGAAGCCCAAGGGCTACCCGCAGGGAGTGCAGGACAGCATCATGGAGCTGCGCAACGCCGTGCTGCGCTCCGAGGTACGCGCGTCCCCTGAGATCGCGCAGGACATGCTCACCTTCAACATGGTGTTGTCCCTGCTGACCGGCTACCACGGCGACGGCGGCTACTACCCGCACCTGCCGCTGGGAGTCCGCCGCGATAATCCCAACCGCCTCCCCGTCCCTGGCGCCTCCGATGAGGTAACCGCCTACCTCGACAATCCCGTGTGGAAACCGGAGTTCTTCGACGCCAACAAGAGCATGGGCGAGATGTTCCAGGCGTACCGCGCGCTGTCCGACGAAGAGAAGGCCACCATCACCTGCGCGGTGGTGTCCAGGATGCTGCTGAGCAAGCCAACAGGCGCCGTCGGCGACGTGCACAGCGCCATCGCTGACGAGTTGCAGACCGACTACGCGGCGCGGCTGCTGCAGGTGAACCCGGGGATCTGGAGCGTGGAGACCTATTGGGCGAAGCTGCGCAAGGACCAGATCGTCGCCGAGGCCACGCCGTATCTCGGAGAGGATTGGGCTACCGCGGCCAGCACGATGAAGAAGAAGGATCTCGCCGCGGACGCGGCCGAGCGGATGCGCGCGCACAAGCACTGGCTGCCCAAGGGGTTCGAGCCAGGGGAGAAGGGAAGAAGCTGATCGCCGGCGCGGCAAGCGGCGGCTCCGCGCCCAGCTCGCGGACGTGAACCATGCGGGTGACGTGATCGCCTACCTCGAAGACGGGGAACCACTCGCCTGAGTGGCCCCGGCCGGCCCTGGGCCGGCAGCTACCACCGAACGATACCAAACAGGGCGCCCTCACCACCGGGGGCGCCCTGCTGCGTTCCGGACGCCGGGTTGGATCCCAGCGGCAGGTTCGACTCCTGCCGCCGTCCGTCGCCGCTACTGCGGCAGTAAGGAGTCCTACATGCACGTAGGAGTACCGTCCGTGATCGCCCTGCTGGCGATCCTCATCACAGGTTGCGCCGGCAACGAAATCGTACCGGCAGCGTCGGCCGCGCCGACGCCTGGGAACGGCGACCCGCTGGCGGCGCTGTACGCGGCGCCGACCGACGTCGCTTTCATCTCCGTCAGCGACATCCGCGCTGACATCGTGGGGCCGGACGGCCTGCCGCTCGACGCCTACTACACCTTCCTTGGCTACGGCTTCGCGCCCGCGGCCGAGGTGGTGCTGCCGCTCACGGATCCTCTCGACCCCGTGTGGGGCGCGCCGTTCGAAACCCTCGACCTGGCGCTGGCCGAGTCCGATGCCGTGCCGCCGCCGGTCGACATCGACGCCTTCTTCGCCGAGGCCATCGCCGCCGCAGCCGCCGACTCGCCGCTGCTGGTGTGGGAGCGCGGGCCGGAAATGCAGCAGCCGCTCACCGGCTGGGAGGCGCCGCCGCTGGACGCCAAGTAGGCGCGCACCGTGGCGGAGTTGTTCCTGGGAGCGGCAGCCCTCACGGCTGCCGCTCTCGTGGTGTGGGTGGCCGTCCGCTTCCTGGTACGGCTGCTCACTCGCCCGCAAGGCGACGGGTCATGACCCGTTCCGCACCACCCCGGGCACCCGCAGCGGCGCCCGGGGTGCGCCACGGCGTGGAGTGGTACGCCGGCGGCGCCTGGAGCGCATCCGACGCGCCGCGAGGCGGCCGAGGAAGCCGGCCGCGTGGTGCGTGCCTTCGGCCCCGAGGCGCAGGTCGTGCTGTTGGTCGCGTGCCCGCGCCGGGGCCCTAGATGGGCAGGAGGTCGCCCATGCTGATTGATCTGGTCACCTCGACACACCCGGCGCTGCTGGTGGCCGTCACGGCCGCCTACGTCGCTGCCCTGATGTGGGTGATGGCCTACGACGTCGAGCGCCTGCGCTGGCGCCGTGAGTTCAGCGGCTGGCAGACGATCCTCCGGGACCGCGTGGCCAAGGTCGGGCCGCCGGTGGCGCCGGTCCTGGGTTCGGGATACTTCGCCCGCCGCCGCTGGCACCGTGCCTACGGCTGCGGCTGGCGCAGCGTCCAGCGCCACCGTATCGCCCGCCGCCGCTGCGCGGATAGGTAGGAGGCGAGCGCTCGATCCCCATTTGGCGAGAGGTTTCTGTTGGAGAAGCAGGGGGCGATGAAACCCTGCGGCAGGTTCGAGCCCTGCTCTCTCGCCCTACGCGCCCAGCCGGGGCGCCGCAGAACACAACCTCCAGGAGGAAGTGCCACATGAGCACCAAGAGAACCGAGCGCCGGCCCTGGCGGCCGACCGAACGCCGGCTGACCTGCGGCATGTGCAGCGCCAACACGCTGTACGTGTACCGCGACGACGACGGCGCGCGCTGGTGGAGCGATGGCGCCGCCCTGTTCACCGGCTACGCGCCCGCCTACCTGCGCCAAGCCTACTTGAGCGCCGGGTTGCCGGTGGCGGTCCCGGCTGCCACGGTGCTGCTGCACCGCCTCGTCCGCACGCGCAGCACGCCGGAAACCAAGCTCAGGCTGCCCAGCGCCAGTGACGAGTTCCTGCCCCAGGCCGGTACCGTGTCGATTCCGGTCGACGTGTTTCACGCCGGCCCTGACTGGCCCGAGATCCACGTCGATGCGCGCTACCTCGCCCATGCGCTGAGCTGCTACGAGGGCGCCACCTTCTGGCGCGCGAACGCCGCTACTGTCGCGGTGCGTGACCGGGCGCAGGATCTCGTCGGCATCATCCCGCAGCGGCGGCCGCGGCCGCCGCGGGCAAGGAGCAACGCATGAAGCCATCTTCACCTACCCCGCCGCTGGCCCTGCCGGCGCCGCCCGCCGTGCTGGCCCTGCCGGCCCCGGATCATCCCAGCTCTCCGGAGCCCGTGCCCATCGTCACCGCGCCGCTGCGGCCGGATCAGAACCCCGCTGCCATCTACCTGGCCGCCAAGCCGTCCGCCGTGGGCCGCCGCGGACTGCAGCGCTCCCTGGAACGCGCCGCCGAGGTCCTGACAGGCGGCCTCAGCAAGGATCCTTTCGCCGTGACCTGGGCCGAGGTCCGCTACCAGCACGTGATGGCGCTGCGCTCGCTCCTGATCGAGGGCGATGCCAAGCCGGCCACGATTAACCACGTGCTGGCGGCCGTCCGTGGCACCATCCGCGAAGCCTGGCGCCTGGGGCTCATTGACGCCGAGACCAAGGAGCGCATCGTCGACATCAAGAGCGTCACCGCCAGCACCCTGCCGGCCGGTCGCCACGTCGGCGTGGGCGAGATCCGCCGCCTGTTCGAAATCTGCGGCGCCACCCTCGTAGGTGCCCGCGACGCCGCCATGCTGGCGCTGCTGTACGGCTGTGGGCTGCGCCGTAGCGAGGCCGTGGCCCTGCAGCTCGCCGACTACAAAGACGGCGAGGTCAAGGTTCGCACCGGGAAGGGGCGCAAGGAGCGCATCGTCTACTCAGCCAACGGCGGCCGCGCCGCCATCGACGCCTGGATCGCGGTGCGCGGCGCGTGGGACGGCGCGTTGCTCGCCCCCGTTGCCAAGGGCGGCAGGATCCAGCGGCGCGCGATGACTGCCCAGGCGGTCATGCTGCGCCTGCAGTTCCTCGGTAAGCGCGCCGGCATTGACAACCTCTCGCCGCATGACCTGCGCCGCTCGTTCGTCGGCGAGCTGCTCGACGCCGGCGCCGATATTTCCAGTGTGCAGCAGCTCGCTGGCCACTCCAGCGTCACCACCACGGCTCGCTACGATCGTAGGGGCGAGCGTGCCAAGCAGCGCACCGCCGAGCTGCTGCACGTCCCGTACACCACACCGCTGCCGGCAGGCGAGCCCGCTGATCCGGGGGATTCTCCCCCATAAGCGCTAACTTGATTGGGGGCGGTGTGGCTCCGTTACGCGATCTCATCGTCAGACTCCTCGAGATCGGGGCAGCGATCGTCGAAGTAACGGGATAGCTGAGACAGACGACGGCGTGGCGGCTCAGCCAACGACCGCGAGATCGTCTCCCAGGCGCCGATCATCCGCGCCAGCGGCAGCGCCGGTTCGATGCTGCCGGTGAGTTGGTTGAGCACGAACTTGAACTCACGCCACGCGCTCGGTGGTCGCCGCCGACGCCAAGTCGTATCCCCAGGGGGAAATCGCGCTGGCATGGCGAATCAGCTTCTCGACCAGCAACGCGACCAGCAACTTGCCGTACAGCCACGCTTTCGCGCTGTCGTCGTCGTATTTCGGCAGATGTCCCAACTGGGCCAGCGATTTGAACCGCTTGAACACCAACTCTACCTGCCAGCGAAGCCGATACCACTCCAGGATCTCGGCGGCGCTGAAGGCTGCGGGAAAGGTGGTGAACACGATCACATACTCGGCGAATCTCAGGGTGTCCGGTTGCGGCTGCTTGCCCTTGCGGGTTGCTTCCTTACGGATTTTGCGGTGGGCCAGCTTGATGGCCGCCGCAGACTTGCGCAGGGCACAGACACGGCCCGCTACGGCCCTGCTCGGCTGCGCGGTGTCACCGCCGACCACCACCTGCGCGGACCACGACTTGGCGACGCCGGCGCGCCTCAGCGGGGTGACGGCGGCGAGCAGGTCGAATGGCTCGCCTGACAGGGTGCGCAGCAGCAGCGCACCGGTATTGACGCGCACGATGAGCTGACCGCCAGCGGCCGCCACATGGCCGATGCCGCGCGCTGTCGAGTAGCCCCGGTCGGCCAGCACATGATCGCCATCGCGAATCGGGAACTGCGCCAACGATTCGCCGGTACCCGGCCCCTCCGTACGCGTGAGCTTGAAGAAGTCGCACGCCAGCGACGGCAAGCAGACGCTGTAGTGGATGCGCCACAGCGCTCCGGTCTTGCCGGGTTCCTTCACGGTGGTCGCGTCGAACGCCCTGATCTGAAAGCCGTCCCCGGTCGCCACCGCGATGCCGTGTTCCTGAAACAGCCTCACGCACAGCGCGTACAGCCAGTCCTTTGACTTTCTCAGGCGCTTCAGCAACGCCACATCGGACAGATCGGCCAGATTCGCCTGGCGCGCACGCACCACGGTCTCTCGCAACGAGTGCCCGCAGCCCAAATGGATCAACAGCGTGCGCAGCAGGTTGTCCACCGACTTGTCTTTGCGCAGCCCCTTCAGCGCACCGCTGTCGGCGGCCAACTCCCGCCACTCACTGGGCAGGAACGACACCAGCAGTTCCCAGTCCTCGTCCACTTGTCAGGCCCCCCGCAGAGTATCTGAGACTCACGATACTCAATCGGGACACGAATAACAAGTTAGCGCTTATGGGATTCTCCCCCGCCGGCAGCCGCCGAGCCGCCTGCTGCAGGTGAACCCGGTTGACCGCTGCGCGTGCGCCTGGAGATCGGGTATACTGGTAACAAGGCACCACGGCTTAGAGCGTTCCCCTCCCAAGCCGGAACGTGCCTTCCTTACACTTTAGCCGCTGCCGACTCTGCCACCGGCAGCGGCTTTGCGCTCAACCCCAAACAACCCCAAACTCCCCCCTCTGGTCGGCCGTCTCGCGGCCAGGTATACTGATTCAGTGGTTCTCCCCTCCGGAGAACCAAAGGGACCCTCGATCCCTTCTTACTCATGGCCGCTGCCGGGACTCGATCCCCCCGGCAGCGGTCTTTTTTTGTGCCCTCATGTGCACCGCTCACTGCACCACATAGCGAGCTGCTTTGGGGTAGCATGGCAGGCATGTCGTCTCGGCTTTTCGATTCCCGCCGCTATCACCGGCGGCTCTCGGTGTCGATGCCCGACCAGACCGCTGATGAGCTGCTCGAGCTTGCGGCCACCGCCGGCGTTCCGGTGGCCGCGGTGATCCGCGAAGCCCTGCGCCGGGCGCTGCCGGCGATCCGTCGCGAGATTAAGCGCAACGCCGCCGTCGCCGTCGCCACCACGGACGAGTGACCACCCAAGTCGTGTCCGTGGCGGTCGAGGCCGCGCCCGGCATGACGGTGACCGTGAACGGTTACGCCTACCTGGTGCTGCATCTGCTGCCGCAGCTCGCCGGTCGACCGCCCGCCGCACGCGTGACCCGGGATCCACCCTGCCGGCTATGCGAGGCTCCCCTGACCTGGCGCCCCGGCGGCTGGACCTGCAGCGGCTGCCGCGACACCCCGAGCGTCGAGGCGCTAGCCGCGTGGGCAGCCGAGCACGTAGCCGACGGCGAGCGCGCCGGCAAGGCGCGCCGCGAAGCTGAACGCCGCCACCGTCGCACCGATCGCTGGCGCGACGAGCTCGGGATCCCGCCCGGCGTGCTACCCACCGACCAGGACTTCCACGCCGCCGCCAACGTCGGCAACTGGCAGCGTGCCGAGCTGGTTGCCCGCCTCGTCCTGCACGACGGGCACCGCCTCAGCGCCGCCGAGCGCGCCACCTGGCGCCAGCGCCGCGATGCCGCACGCCGCGGAGCTGCTCGCCGTGAATGACGCGCAACTGGAGCTGCTGTTCGCCGCGCCGGCCGCGCCTGGCACCGCGACTACCGGAGAATCGCGCGAGAACGGCCCTGGGAACGCTCCGCAGGGAAAAAGAGCACCGCCGGGGGCTGCCGGACGCGCTGAGCGCGCAGGAGCGCACGAATCGGGCGCAATTCCAGCCCGGTGTCCGGTGGTGGGGAAGCCGGTCTGCTACCGGGCCGACTGTAGGTGGTATCAGGGCGCCGGCTGCGCCCACCCGGAGGCCACCGCCGCCAAGCCACAGCGCCGGCCGCGCGAAGCAGTGACGGGGGCACACTGACCATGCCAAGCGGCTTGCACAATCTGCGCATGAACGGCCACCGCAGGCCGGAGGGCCGGAGGCGGTCAGCGCCCTGGGTGCTGGTGCTGGCGATGGTGATATTCCTCGCCAGCATCGGGCTCACCCTCGTGGTCGCCTTCACCCTCGACAACCGCATCGCCGCGGTCGAGGCGCGCTTGGGCAGCGGCGAGGAGTAGCTCTCGGGGAATACGGCTCGCCAGGACCTGTCACTGGTGACATACCCTCGACTCCACAGGCTGCGTCCGCGCTGGCGGTTTAACTCGTTCTTCTCAAAGGTTCTACCTACAACGGTGGTGATTGGTTGGTCCCGTGGCGCAGGGGGGGGTACCTGCCATTTTGGTAACACATTACGCGCTTTTCGTCGGTGCATTGCTCTCGGGGAATACGGCTCGCCAGGACCTGTCGCATGCGACATACCCTCGACCTCACAAACTGCGTCCTCGCTGGCGGTTTATTTCGTTCTTCTGGTAGGTTTTATCTGCGACGGTAGTGAGTGGAGCCTGCGCGGTCAGGGGGGGGCACCTGCCATTCTACCGACACATACTGGCGGGGCTGGTCTACAGGGGGTATCGGCCTCGTAGATGGTGCGCAGGCGCTGGTTCAGGTAGCCCGCCAGCAGCGGTCGATTGCGTCAGCGTCGCTCAGGTGTGAGCCCCGTTTACCCGCGGTGGCGGGATTTGGCGACCTTCTGCCTCCAACCTGCGATTCCTGGCCTCGGTCGCCTCTTTGCGATCCCGCTCCATCTTCGCGATCGTATCTTGTTTGTCGCGCCATGCCTCCCACTCTTCCACCGTCGCGTGCTCCGGCGGGGTGTTGAGCTGCGTCGGCCGGTTCGCTTCCTGCTCGAGGAACTGCTTGCGCCAGCGCTCGGACTCTTTGACGATCTTCATCAGCTCGCGATGGCCGGTGACGCGCACCTTGTAGTCGGGCCGGCCGGTATCGACCTTGCAGTCGGCCTTTCCGTCCCACTCCCAAACGGTGGCCTCCATCATGTCCTTGAGGCCCTGAATGATGTACTCAGCAGTGAGACCCAAAGCGTCAACCACCTCGTCAAAGACCGGCGGGTACACTTTCTTGTACCAGGCCATGAAACGGTAGTACTGGTCACTGGCGCTTCTGTCGGTGCAATTACTCTCTGGAAACACTATGCGCCAGGCTGTCGTAACCGACATACCCTCGACGTTTACCCTGAACCACAAACCGCGTCCGCGCTGGCGGTTTAACTCGTTCTTTGCAAAGGTTTTATCTGCAACGGTGGTGACTGGTTTGTCCCGAGGTGCAGCGGTCGTTTCATTTTTTTCTGCCATTTTACCGACACATACTGGCACCTGCTGGCGGGGCTGGTCTACCGGGGACTGTCGGCCTCGTAGATGGTGCGCAGGCTGGTTGAGGTAGCCCCGCGCCCGTGCGCATCCGTTGTCGTCCAATGTCGTCCACGATGGCGGTACGGGACCGCCGCGCCGACAATGAGCGCAACCATGAGTGACGTTGACGGCCCGTTGTTCGCGCTACGGCCGCCCGGCGGTGCGCTACATCCCGACTATGAGACCGCCGGCCCGCCGGTGCGCTACATGCCGGAGGCCCGCTACATGCCGCTGAAGGCGCCGGACCTGGCCGTGGTGCTGGCCGTCTGGTGGTCGTATGTGTGGCGCTGGTGGGTAGGATCGCAGATATTGACCGTGCCTGTTGGCTTGTTCGCATGGTGGTACCTGGTCGCGACCGGGTTTGACTTCCTGGCGTTCACGTTCACCGGCGCCGACTGGTGGCGGCTTCTCACTACGGTCGCGCTGACTCAATGGGCGTTAGGCGTTGCGGTGAGTGTGTGGGCGCTGCGCGCGGCGCTGTGGAGGCACGGCGCACTGCAATGAGACCCGGCGCTGGCCGCCGGGTCGCTGCCGGATAGCGCACGCCAGCGACCCCCGTCCGCTCGACAGAACCGTGCCTGCGCCAGCACCCGGAGGCGGTGCGCCAGCGGTGCTTGCGGCTGCACGGGCATCGACGCGCCTACAACTGCCCTCCTGCGGGGGTCCCCCCTGTTTTCTCTCTAGGAGTCTGTCGGATTGGCCGCACGGAGGAGGCGAAGGAGTGCTGGAGCGGTCTCCGGAGTGACTATCGGCTGCATGAATCCATGCTGTCACAGATTGTTGAATTGGGCTACCCGTTGCCACAGACATGACCACATGGACGTCGCGGGCACTAATTCGAGACGCAAGAATGGGCTGCTCATCCAGTGCCAGATAGGGCTCTGCAATGGCTCGACATGGTTTGCTGATTTCGGATAACCTTGCAGGCACCCAATCAACCCACGGAGTGTTCATGGCAGACCAATTCCGCCCGCTCGATCGGGAGACGCCGATATTCCTGCCGCCGTCCCTTCAAGAGTGGCTTCCGGAACCGCATTTGGCGCGCTTTGTAGTGGAAATAGTAGAGCAACTGGAGCTCAGTGAAATAACCAGCCGATATGGCGGTAATGGAGGCCAACGAGCGTATCATCCGGCCCTGCTGGTAGCGCTGTTGTTCTACGGCTACGCCACCGGGGTGTTCTCCAGCCGCAAGCTGGAGCAAGCCACGTACGATTCGGTGGCGTTTCGTTACATCAGCGGAGACCAGCATCCTGATCATGACACGATAGCGACCTTTCGCAAGCGGTTTCTGGATGAGTTGCAGGGGCTGTTCAAGCAGATCCTGGTGCTGGCGCAGGCTCTGGGAGTGCTGCGGTTGGGGCGGGTGAGCCTGGATGGGACGAAGGTGCCCGGCAATGCGAGCAAGCACAAAGCGATGAGCTGGGGGCATGCAAGGAAGCTGGAGCAGCAGTTGGAGGGAGAGGTGCAGACGCTGCTGGAGCTGGCGGAGCGGGCGGACCAGGAAGGGGAGCAGGAACAGCACGAGCTGGACATCCCGGCAGAATTGGAGCGGCGGGAGGAACGGCTGGCAGCGATCAGGGAAGCGCAGGAGAAGATCGAAGAGCGCGCGCAAGAGCGGGACGAGGTGGAGCGTGCGGAGTATGAAGCGAAGCTGAAGCGGCGGCAGGAACGAGAGGCAGCGACCGGCAAGAAGGTGGGAGGGCGACCGCCGAAGGAGCCGGAAGCAGGACCGAAAGAGAAAGATCAAGTGAACTTCACGGATGAAGAGTCGCGGATCATGCCGGGTGCGAACGGGGAGTTCATACAGGGCTACAACGGGCAAGCGGTGGTGGATCATGAGAGTCACATGGTGGTGGGGAACCACGTCAGCCAAGCGGCCAACGACAAGCAGGAAGTGGAACCGGCGCTGAACGAGTTGGATAAGGTAGCAGAGGAGTTGGGGAAGCCGGAAGCGCTGGTGGCGGATGCCGGATACCACAGCAAAGAGAACGTGGAGCGGTGCGTGGAGCAGGGCATCGAGCCGTATATCGCGGGAAGCCGAGAGCGCCACAATCAGGCACTGGAAGAGCGCATGAAAGCGGCCCCGGAGTGTCCTGCTGATGCGGACGCGGTGACGGCGATGGAGCATCGCTTGCAGACGGCTGAGGGGAAGACGATCTATGGCAAGCGCAAGGCCACCGTGGAGACGGTGTTCGGGGTGATCAAGGAGGTGCTGGGATTTCGGCGCTTCCATCTGCGCGGGTTGCGCGGGGCAGAGGGCGAATGGAACCTGGTGTGCATGGGGTGGAATCTGAAGCGGATGTATGCCCTGGCAGGAGGATAGGGGGATAAGTGGGTCCCGGCGGACGAGAAGTGCAGCCCGAGACGGCGCCGGAGACACCCTGGCGAGCATTGCTGGAGTCACGATCACTCGCGAAGGGCGTTATTCACTCCCGAAGGACCGCTTGGGCACTCCCCGGAACGCAACCGAAGCGCTGGCGACCCCTAGCCGGCAGCCTGCATCGCTCCACGGACTTCGCGTATCCTCACCCCTCGAAGCGGACTCCGACAGACTCCTAGCGGAGCCGCGAGAGCCCCATGCAAGGCCTTTTCGCGGCTATCCACAGGCTGGTTGCAACTACCGCGGGGGTGGGCTGTACCTACCTAGTCTCTGCAAGCTCGTCGTGCAGTCCATCCATCCACCTCACCCCACCCTTCAACTTCCTAATTGCTAGTCGCAGCGCCGTTTCGGAGGGCCGAGTGGCTAGCCGCCACCGGCTGGGCCGGTAGGACCGGCACCGGAAGGAGCCAGTACAACGCCTCTAACTAGGATGAAGGGGGCTGGAGAGCGTGTCAAGGGGGTGCGCCTGGCTGTTGACGGAACTGTTGACGGAACTGTTGACAGCGTTGACAGAACTGTTGTCTTGGCTTGTCGTTTGGCTTGTCACTTTGCGTGTCAATAGGCTTGACACTTGCCTTGTCATACTGCTTACCGCGCCTCCAGCGAGCGCGGCCCCTCGCGCGGAATCCCTTGCGGGATCTGTTGCGGGATCTGTTGTGCGGGATCTGTTGCGGAATCCCGCATCTTCGCTGGGCGCACGCCACGCGCGCCTACAGCAGACTGCTCACCGCCATCGCGCGGCGCGGCAGGTGTCGCCGTCGTTCGCCACCCTGCGACGCTACGTCCAAGGCGACCGGCTCGCGGCTGACCGTGGTGCTGACGCCGGTCCGCGTTTTCTGAATAGGGTATGAGTTATGAGTCTTCTGGATTATCACCAGTCAACACTGCTCTCCAGCGTCGTATGGATCGGCTCGACCGTCAACCGCCCCCTCCCAAGAAATAGTCCTGATGGAGGTAGACGCTACGCGCACCGTTACTTCGGAACAGACGTACGCCCTTGGTGAGTCGCTGACGTTCGAGTTGACTTGACCAGTTGGTGTAGATCGCTCTGCCCACTGCTCACCACGGTGGTGGCCGCGGCGATGCCGACTACCAGTAGGCGTGCACG